>JBEKQE010000077.1:0-41844 GCA_049520035.1 Syntrophobacteraceae bacterium
GAACTTTGCCCAGCATGAACCAAACCTCGGGCAGGACTTTCGAGTTTAACGGAAACCCGACCAGTGTGAATGCCGTTGCCACAGGCGGGTGCGCGTGCACGATTGCCGAAACGTCAGGCCTCATGCGGTAGACCTGGACGTGCATTCGTATTTCGTTTGACGGCCTCATCGGACCTTCCAGAAGATTTCCCTGCATAGAGGTTTTTGCGATCTCTTCAGGCTCGATGTCCCCCTTTGAAACACCGCTCGGGGTTATCAGCATACAGTCCTCGCCGGCCCTGCAACTGACATTGCCGTCGCTTGCCGCCATCAGCCCTTTGCTCTCCAGCTTGCGGCAGACCTTGATTATCTCCAGACGTAAACTCCGCTCTTGACTATCCATCCTGCTCCCCCCAAAATCGCGCCTTGACCGGCGCTCAGCCGTAAGAGATATTTTGACAGGATTAACAGGAATGGAAAATCCCCAATTTAGGGATTCAAGCGTATAATTCCTCAATTCCTGAATCCGTTTTTAAGCTACAAAGGGAGAATTCTTCGTCTGTATAAAGGGAGAATTCTTCATCTGTACCTGTTGTTTTCCTGTAAATCCTGTCAAAGGTCTTTTTGCCACTTTGCGCTCGGTCAACTCGACTCTCGAGACCCGGTTCATCGCCGTTACATACTATACTTTACAGCCTTGCATGCGCCAGACCGAATAGAATCTCCAAAGGAGAAGAAAATATGATCAGGTGGTTCAAGAAAAAGAAAGACCGCGAGCAACAGAGGGAGAATTTGTCGGGAACGGAGACAGGGACGGAGGACGGAGGGCTGGAGGAGGAGGTCTCCCCCGGGGATACCGGGGTCCCGGAGGAAGCAGCCATGGCCCAAACCGTAGAGGAACTCGAACCCGAAACGATGCCCTCTGCCATGGCAGGTGAAGAGGGGACCCTGGAGGGAGAAGAGGAGGCCCCGGAGGAAGAAGATGAGGTCTCGGAGGAGGGCGTCCCGAAAGGGGGTTTTTTCAGGCGCCTTCGCCGGCGGCTCAAAGGAACGCGGGAGAAATTCGTCCACCGGATAGATCGGCTGGTTCTGGGCAAAAAGGTCATAGATGAGGAACTGCTCGATGAACTCGAAGAAATTCTCATTACCTCCGACCTGGGGGTAAGAACCACCGGGATGCTGCTCGGCAAAGTCGCCGACAAGGTAAAGCGAAAGGAGTTGAGCGATCCCGCCAGGCTCCGGGAGCAGATACGTGAGGAAATAAGGTCCGTTTTGAGCGTTGAAGCCCCTGTGCTCGACTACCGCAAGCACAAACCATTGGTCGTCATGATCGTGGGAGTAAACGGCACAGGCAAGACTACGACCGCCGGAAAGCTTGCCAACCAGTTGAAACAGGAGGGCCTGAAGCCGATGCTCGCCGCCTGCGATACCTTCCGGGCCGCCGCAGTCGAGCAGTTGTCAATCTGGGGCGAGCGTACCGGGGTCCCGGTGGTGAAGCAGAAAAGCGGATCGGACCCTTCCGCTGTGGCCTTTGACGCGCTCGATGCAGCGGTTGCGCGCGATATCGACGTCTTACTGATGGACACGGCAGGCCGCATGCACACCAAGGTCAATCTCATGGAGGAGCTGAAAAAAATCCACCGGGTCATTAACAAAAAGATGCCGGAGGCCCCGCACGAGGTGTTCCTGGTCCTCGACGCCTCAACGGGCCAGAATGCGCTCTCGCAGGCAAAGCTCTTCAAGGAGGGCATAGGCCTGACAGGGCTGATTTTGACCAAGCTCGACGGCACCGCCAAGGGGGGGATTATCGCTGCCATTTGCGACGAGCTTCAGGTGCCGGTTCGCTATATCGGGATCGGAGAGCGCATTGACGACCTGCGCCCGTTCGACGCCGAGGAGTTTACGAATGCGTTGTTTTGATCCGGGGCCGGGGTGTGATGGCCGGTTTGCAGTTTATGGAGGCTCTTTTCTCCACTTGATTTTCTTATGCCGGAGGAGAGAATCGATCCCACACATACATAAGCAGGGAGCCACTTTATAGGCATCTGCCCGACATGTGCAACACTGAAACCGGGACACTGGATTCGAACCAGTGGACGTCCTTTACCAGCTACTGTCCTGACAGCCAGTGGTACACAGGTGGAATATGTGAGTAAAAAGAGGGTATCGGACCAATTCTGGATACCCCTTCCTCTTCTGCATGCGGAGGTTCGAAATCCTTCTGCTCAAAATGATCTGCATGTTTTGACTTTGCAGGAGACTTTCATAGAAATTGAAGGGGAATCACCTGGATGCCGTTTATTACGTATCGTTGCGCAAAAGTGGGACCTTGGAGGGCTTGGAGTTGAGAAGTTAGAATCCGTGACAGGCGGCCGTCAGGCTTAGATCCCGCATCGCGGAGCGTCGAGATTGAGACGTTCCAAGTTCATAGCGCCGAGTCGTTGCGTGGATAGCCTGACCGTAACCTGTTCGAGTCTGCCGGCCATCAGTGGAAAGGGCCGAAATGGTGGGCTGGAAGAAATGAAGATGCCTGAGAAAATTTGATCGTGTCTCAGCCGTTCCTCTCAATTTCCAGAAATTGATCTATGACCGCGAGCAGTTCGCGGCTTTCTTCGATAACTTGACGCGCATTCTCTTCACTGACGGCCTGGACTGCGCCATAATCTCCAGCGTTTCGGAGTTCGAATGCGTTAATAAGATACCTGTGAAAACGACTGTCGAAAGCGCCGGTCTTGACAAACTCTTTTCCAAAGGCAGTGATGACGCCGGAATGCCTGGAAAAGGAAAGTTCACGGCTCAGCAGTAAGGCTTCCACTGCATAGAACATAGAATAGTAAGCTCTACTCGCCGCGAAACTGAAGTAACCTTCCTTCAGGAGCAGTTCTGCAGCACGGATGCTCTGAAGCGACTTGTCCAAAAGTTCCCTGACAGCCTCTGTCATATCCAGACCCCTTCTTTTCCTGCATTCAGAATAAGAGGGGTCTTCCGGGAACGGAACGCATCAAAATCCATGAGGACGAGAGATAAAACAACATCATGCTTAAGTGAAAGGTCACAAATGGCCGGGAAGATGCGCTCGCGTTCGGCAAGTGGATCGGCAAGAGGGCTCAGCAACACCAATAAGTCGATATCCGATCCTGCTGTAAAATCCCCGCGGGCATAGGAGCCGAAAAGAACGATCCCCTCCAGGCGATGGGCGTATTGGGCGCTCAGCAATGCTTTTGCTTCAGCAAGCACCTTATCAATTTTTCCGGGCCGTTTCCTTGCCATCGGTGTACTCCACCTTCAGAAAAACTCCGCCAACTAAGCGAACCAAGAATAATATAACAGGCAATTCTGCAGAAAATCCATCTGAAACGAAGTGGGAGTCCAACCGGCAGTCCGGTGATACAATTACCCAAGGGAGCTTATTGCACAGAGGATAAAAGAAAGCAATTTTTCTAATCGGGACGACTGGATTCGAACCATCGGTCGTTTTTTACTGGAGACCACCGGTTTAGCGCGCGAAATCCTGCAAAGAGGCAGAACTGATCATGTTGGTACCAGGCGTGTGTGGGCTCGTCGAAGCATATTTCAGGACGCAGGATAGTCTACTGGAGTCGGGTGCTCTTTTGAGCTACAATAAGCTAGAGAAGGCGGGGCTCGCCCACAGTTGCAGGACTCTGCGGCAAGCATTAGCGCTCCTTGCCGAGGGGCGCCATGCCGGCTCGACCCGCGTGATTAGCTTGTAGAAAAGTGCTGCAAGGCCTCCCGCGCACGTCCATCGCGCATGATAGACCATCCTGCGGTCGGCCTTCGCGCTATGCGGCGTACAGTGCACAGGGTTGTTTATACGTCTACCATACGAGGAGGAAAGACATGGAACGATCCTTAAAGCCCTCGGAAATAAAAAAAACATGGCTAAAGGGCAAAAGATGAGAAAACCGCTTTGGACTCCCCCGGCAGAATGGAAAAACAAGGCCAACGTGACCCGTTTCATCAGCTTTGTAAACAGGACCTGCGGTCAGCAGATTGACTCCTATGCCGACCTCTACAGGTGGTCTGTGGACCGGATACCGGAATTCTGGGCTGCGGTCTGGGAGTTCGTCGAGATCAAGGCCTCCCGCAGGTACGATAGAGTCGTGGACGATCTGTCGAGATATCCGGGGGCGGACTGGTTTCCCGGCGCCAGACTCAATTTTGCCGAAAACCTTCTGAGATTCCGGGACGATCACCCGGCATTGGTGTATCGGGGTGAAGGCGGAAAATCGGCGGCAATGACCTATGCCGAACTCTACAATTCGGTTGCGCGCCTGTCGAAGCCGCTTAGAGATATGGGAATAGTTGCGGGAGACCGGGTTGCCGCCTACATGCCAAACGTGATCGAAACGGCGGTCGCAATGCTCGCAGCCACGAGCATCGGGGCGGTTTGGTCATCCTGCGGCACGGAACTGGGTGCGGGGGCCGTTGTTGACCGGCTGGGCCAGATCGGTCCGAAGGTGCTGTTCACAGTTGACGCACAGGTTTACAAGGGAAAGCCCGCAAACATCCTCCCAAATGTCGCCAAGATTGCCAAACAGATTCCTTCGCTTGAAAAAATAATAGTTACGTCCCTGGAAGATCATCGGCCTGAAATCGGTAATCTCAAAGACGCCGTGCTCCTTGCCGACTTCATGTCACAGGATGTATCCGAAGTCCAATTCGAGCAGCTTCCATTCAATCATCCCGTCTACATCATGTTTTCCTCGGGAACGACCGGAAAACCCAAGTGCATGGTCCAGGGACCCGGCGTTCTCATAAATCAGCTAAAGGAACTGATAATCCACACGGACCTCAAACGCGAGGACAGGATTTTCTACCTGACCTCGCCAAACTTTATGATGTGGAACTGGCTCATCTGCTCACTGGCTGCCGGCGCGACCATTGTGCTCTACGACGGCGCGCCCAACTACCCGGACTGTGGCGCGATGTGGCAACTGGCCCAGGACGAAAAGATCAGCATTTTCGGGTGCAGAGCCAGCTACCTGAATCATCTCAGGCGCGTGGGCTCATGGCCGCGAAGACTTTACGACCTGTCCTCGCTCAGGGCCATGTCGCAAACCGGCTCTGCACTCTCCGCCGATGTATTGGAATATGTTTACAGGGATATCAAAGAAGACATGCACTTCAACTCCATTTCCCTAGGGACCGACATCAACGGGTGCTTCGCGCTCGGAAGCCCGATCCAGCCGGTGTATGCGGGCGAACTGCAAGGGCCTGCCCTTGGCATGAAGATCAATGCCTATGATGAATCGGGCAATCCTGTCTTGGATGCTGAAGGGGAACTGGTCTGTGAGGCCCCGGCCCCCTCCATGCCTCTATACTTCTGGAACGAGACTGATTTCGCCGGTTACAGGAGCGCTTATTTCAATGTCTATCCGGGGGTCTGGCTGAATGGCGACCGGGTCTTTTTCCATAGCGATTCCGGAGGTATAACTTTCCTTGGCCGCTCGGATTTCTCTCTCGAACCGTCTGGAGCGCGCATTGGCGCCGATGAAATCTACAATGTCGTTGAAAATATCGAGGGTATAGCAGACAGCATGGCAGTCGGCCAGGATTGGAAGGGCAATCAGAGGGTCGTCCTCTTTGTCAGGCTAGCGAGGGGATATGAATTGGGCGAGGAGCTCAAGGACCGGATCAAGACCGCCCTGCGAAATCAGGCTTCTCCACGTCACGTTCCCGACCTGATTATCGAGGTCCCCGACATCCCCTACGCTTTCAACATGAAAAAGGTGGAGAGTTCGGTGGCGAACATATTGAACGGAAGGCCGGTAACTAACAGGGACGCCCTCATTAACCCGGAAGCGCTGGAGCTCTATGAAAAAATAGCGCTCGAACTTCGACGGTGAGCTTCACTGCTGCGCCTCCGAGTGACCCGGCCCCGGCCTTGAGCACCAGTCTGTGACTTTATGGATATATCACTAACAAAAGATAAAAGCTTATGACGATACGGCTGCTGGTGGGGATTCCCACTACCTGTAAGTGAGCACCAGTGTAAGGGGATGACATATGGCTATTGCTCAAGCCGTTAGAGAAAAGCGAGAAGAAATTCTCAAAGTTGCCGCTCGGCGTGGGGCAAAGAACGTGCGTCTTTTCGGATCTCTGGCCCGCGGGGAGGAGAGCGCGGACAGTGATGTGGACCTGCTGGTGGATATGGAAGAGGGGCGTAGTCTTTTGGATCTCTCTAATCTTCTCCAGGACATGGAACAACTGCTCGGTTGCCGAGTGCATTTGGTCGAACCAGAAGCTCTGCACTGGGCCATTCGGGAACGCATCATCGAGGAGGCCGTGCCGCTTTGAAAGACGACAGGGTTTACCTGATCCACATCTTAGAGTGTATCGAACGTATTGAGAGGTACACTGAAGGCGGCTCGGAAATTTTTTTCTCCGACACCAAAACCGAATCTTATGAAGACTCAGGGCGCGGCTTATTTCCCGGCCCCGGCATAGGATGAGCCCGAGGAACTGAACGGAGACCCGCAATACCGTGGAATAAGCGGATCGTCCCGCGTAAAAGCCTTCTTGCTAAGTTCTTCCATCCTGTTATCGCTTTCAAGCCCGCGTGGCCGGCACTGATTCACACGATCGGGGTGAAACAGGTAATTCCAATCCTCCTGTAAGTTTTTGCAAACCCACCCGTAATTATCCGAGGCAGCGGATGGAGCTTCAGCGAAACCCGTGTGGACAAACAGGGTGGGGAAAAGCATCGTTGACAAGGCAAGCAACATTGCCGAAGCGATTGCAGTTCTCAAAGAGTTCATTTTTTGATTCCCTCCTGACTGCAAAGTTAAGCATACGCCTCGTGAATCTCTAATAAATTTTCCAAAGCAAAGCAGAAAGCACGATTTATTTAACGGGAAAAAGGCCCCTGGCGAGCAAACCCGAGTGCCTGGCGGCGCATCTCAGGTGGGGTTACTCTTCGCAATGGGAAACGGCGTCCAGGTCTCGCGAACCGTGCAGCCCACGGATAATTTCGACACCCCCGGCGATGGGGCGGTAGAATATGACATATCGGCCAACCGGCAAGCTTCGCAAGCTTTCCGCCAGCTCACCGCGCCCGCGGCCCATGGTGGGCTGGGCGGCCAACGCCTGAAATTTCTGCTCAATCGTTTCAACAAAAGCATCCGCCCGGGCCGCAGTGCCATATGCGCAAACGACCGATTGCTGTAGGGGCGGGCCTTGCCCTCGATCGGGGCAGGGGCGCGAAATGCGGTCTCCACGCTCCGCGAGGTGAGTTCTTTGATAGAATCTGCGGAGATCAGGGGCTGACCTGCCCCGAAACCCTCGGAAGACAGGGCGGGTTGCAGGGGGAGGTTGTGCCGACAGGCGCGAATCATTGGTTGAATCGTTTCGGGCTTCAGGCGGAAGGCATCCCGCGCACGCCCAAAGCGGATGACTTCCGCCTAACGGCGGTAAGAGGATCTTCCGCCTAGAGGCGGTAAAAGGAATGACCAGATTAAGACCAGATTAGACACGTCGAGCGGTCGCCTTCCGCGCTACGCGAAGTAGATCGCTAAGGGATGTCCGCGAGAGCGTTTCACCAAATGATCGTTTGTTGTTAACACGTCTGTCATACGAGGGGTGCGGGGGGTCAAGCTCGTGCCAATGTCCCCCCCACTCCAACCCTCAGAATTCACTTCACTCTTCATCCCATTTGCTCTTCGCCTCTTCAATCAGCTCGAGCAAAGAGGCGATCTTCTCTTTGGGTTTTCTGTCTGTAAACTCCTCCCACTTTTGCGGCGAAAGCATTTTCCTTAGGTATGCTTCAACCGGAAAGAAGGTTTGCCAGCAGACAATAATCCTATGACATGGAAGCTCCCCGGCTTCGTGCAGGCAATATGTGAAAGGCGTTTCCCCACCCAGCCTGGGGCACCTCATCCAAAGTCCTTCGCTCGTTTTCGAGCACTGCTCCATGTCGCTCACGGTTTTGGAAAACCTTCGATTGATTTCAGGGCTCGCGCAATTTCCTCGTCGGTCAGCCTGTGTTGGGTGAGCTTTCCCGAAAGGAAGGCATCATAGGCGGACAAATCTATTATTCCGTGACCGCTGAAGTTGAACAGGATCACCTTCTGCTTTCCTTCCTGCTTCGCGCGCTCTGCTTCCTGAACCACGGCGGCTATCACGTGATTGGTCTCCGGCGCCGGGATTACCCCCTCGGACCTCGCCCATTTTACTCCTGCCGCGAAAGTCTCGATCTGGTCATAGGCCCTTGCCTCGACGATGCCCTCCTTAACAAGATGGGAAACTATGGGGGCCATTCCGTGGTACCTCAGCCCGCCGGCGTGGATCGGCTCGGGCAAAAAGTCGTGACCAAGCGTGTGCATGGGCAGAAGAGGCGTGGTCATGGCCGTATCCCCGAAGTCGTATGCGAACGGACCACGGGTCAGAGTCGGGCAGGACGCCGGCTCGGCTGCAACCACGGACATCTTTTTACCGTGGATTTTGTCGCGCACGAACGGAAGGGAAAGTCCGGCAAAATTGCTGCCCCCTCCTGCGCACCCCATTACCACGTCGGGATATTCGCCAATTTGGGCAAGCTGCTTGTGGGCCTCGAGGCCGATAACGGTCTGATGGAGCAGCACGTGATTGAGAACACTTCCAAGAGAGTAACGGGAATCCTTGTTTCCAACCGCGTCCTCGATGGCTTCGCTTATGGCGATTCCCAGGCTCCCCGGAGAGTCGGGATTTTCGGCCAGTATTTTTCGTCCCGCCCGTGTCCTGTCGCTCGGACTCGGGATGCACTCGGTCCCCCACGTGGCCATCATAAGGCGCCGGTAAGGCTTTTGATCGTAGCTGATCCTCACCATGAAAACCCTGCACTCCAGGCCGAACATCGCGCAGGCCATGCTAAGAGCGCTCCCCCATTGGCCTGCCCCGGTTTCCGTCGACAGCCGCTTTATTCCGAAAGCCTTGTTGTAGTAGGCCTGGGCGATCGCCGTATTGGGTTTGTGAGAGCCGGGCGGACTTGACCCTTCGTATTTGTAGTAAATCTTTACGGGGGCATCGAGGATCTTTTCGAAGTTGCGCGCGCGGCAAAGCGGCGTTGGACGCCATAGAAGGTATTTCTCGAGCACCGGTTCCGGGATGTTTATCCATCTGTCGGTTGCGACTTCCTGCTCAATCAGATTCATGGGAAAAACAGGGGCCAGGTCCTCGGGACCTACCGGTTTGCCCGTTCCCGGATGCAGCGGCGGACTCATCGGCGTGGGCATGTCGGACAGGATATTGTACCACTGCCTCGGGATTTCATTGTCTGCCAGGACGACCTTTGTCTGTTCCATTTCTCGTTTTCCTCCTTGCCTGTTATGGGTTGGAAACCAAGCGGCCAAAAGACAAAAAAAGCCGTGGGGCCAGGTCAACAAATTGAACCTGGCCCCACGGCCCTTGATTTATGCAAAACGGGGCTTATGTGGACAGGCTCACCTCAAAGCCTGCCACAACCACACCATGGATGAATTCTTGAAAACGGCCGCCATCATACACTCCTGTCAATGTGAACTTTATTCTTAATACAGCAAAAAGCTCAATGTCAAGGAAACTTTTGATTAATCAAGAATTTTGCGGCCACCGTGTGAAGAGCAAGATGCGGGGACACCGAGATGCGGGGACAAAACCCTCACCGCGTCTCCCCCTCTCCCCATCACCGCGTCAGTCTTTCCTCCGCCACCTTGCCGAGAAGAAACCATCCACGTCATGCTTATGAGGCCAGGAACGATAGTAAGGCCCCGATACCATTTCCCGGCAGGCGTCAGGCAGGTTTTCGGCCGCCGATTCTATTGCAAGTTCCGGGTGTGATTCGCTCAGGTGTTGGGTCACTGATTCGTTTTCGTCCCTTAAAACCGTGCAGGTTGCATAGACCAGTACTCCGCCTGCTCTTAAAAACTGTGCGGCATGAGAGAGCAGCTCTTTCTGGAGCCGGGACAGCCGGTAGGGATCTTTTATGTGCCTGCGCCACTTGATGTCGGGCTTTCGCCGAATCGTCCCCAGGCCGGTGCATGGGGCGTCAAGCAAAACCCGGTCAAAAAGACCGGTCGATTGCGGTCGAAGCATCAGGACATCTTCAGCAAGAGAGCGAATTATCGTTATCCCCTGCCTGAGGGCGTTTTTGCGCGCCTCTTCGAGTTTCCAGGCCGATTTGTCAACGCAGAGCACTTCACCCTGGTTTTTCATCATAATGGCAATGTGGGCCGACTTAACACCCAAACCGGAGCAAAGGTCGAGGACGCGCTCTGCGGGCAAAGGAGCGAGCATAAAGGAAACCATCTGCGAGGCCTCGTCCTGCGCCTGCAGCCACCCTTGGCGGAAAGCGGCCGTCCCGGTCATGTCCCGCCTCGGCGCTTTTGCCCTCAGCGCCTGTTGCAGCCAGGGTGAAGGCGCCGCCTCGATTCCTTCGGCCTTCAAGGATTCAATTGCGTCTTCGCGCGAGGATTTGAGTGTATTGACCCGGAAAACCGCCGGGGCGACCCGGTTGTTCGACTCGCAAAAAAGCCCTGCTTCTTCAAAGCCGATCTCATCGATCAGCCTGCGTACTAGCCAAACCGGGTGTGAGGTCATTACCGCCATATGCGCCGCCGGGTCCTTCATCGGGTCGGGCCAGTTCCACTCGCCGCCTCCGGCGCAAGACTCCCGGGATACCTGCCCGCAACCCCGGCGGACGCCGGGGTCAGAGGGATTAAGTTCGGCCGGCGGTCCGACCGCCCCGCCTTTTCTCGCCGCTTCGCGCAAAATCGCGTTTATGAACCTGATAACATAAGGGGGCTGGCTGCTTTTGGCGATGTCAACCGTATCGTTTACGGCTGCGTGGTCCGGTATGCGGTCGAGAAAGAGAATTTGATAGAGGGCCAGCCGAAGGAGGACCCGTACAGGCGGCGCGATCTTGCCGGGCCTCGTCCTGCTAAGCTCATCGATGTGCCAGTCGAGCCGGCCCTGCCACCGCACAACACCATATACAAGCTCGGTCAGAAGCGCCCGGTCACGCTCATCGAGCCGCGAGCGGCGCTCGAGGGCGGTCCGGATCAACCGGTCTGGATGGGAAGCCTTCTGCTCGATGTGCAGCAAAATCTGGTAAGCCAGGGTTCGTGATGTAACCATGTTCAGTGAACAGTGAGCAGAAAGAGCAAAAGAAAATAATTCCTTTTGGTTCTATCGCTTCGCGAGGAACAGTGAGCAGTGAACGGGTGCGCCCTGTTCAATGTTCACTCTTCCCCGGAAGGACTTCCCGAAGCACGGATTCGACCCGATCCAACGCCACCTGGGTATTGAGGCATGGTCCAAAAGGGCGCTGGTTGAAAATGCCGTAAACGGGCAGCGGGGTGGTATCCTGGATACCGCTGGTCAGATCCCGCTCGCATGCAACGGCTATAATCAGGTCCGGACGGACCTCGATGACTATCCGGCGCGCAATGGTTCCTCCGGTGGCAACCGCGATGTGCACGCCATATTTTTCCGCAAGCCCAAGAAGGTCCTTTATGCTGCATTTGCCGCAGCGTTTACAATTCTGAGCCTGGTGGGTGACCTTCACCAGGCAGTCTTTATCCTGCAGGCAGTGGGGCATCAGGAGCAGGACGGAGCGCGGAGGACTTCCGTTGCGGCATTGGGCCAGAACAAGCTCGTTGTTTACGGCGACGAACGCATGCTGGACCTGTTCGCGGCGAAAGCCCGCCAGCCTGCCGAGGCCGACCAGCATGGGCAGGAGCAGCTTGATCGCAACACTGCGGAGCTTTCGCGAAAAAGGAATATCACGGCCCAGGGCAAAAACGGCGACCAGGACCCCGAGGCTTCCGAGCAGCACGGCGCCAACCAGGGCTGTAAGGATTGCCATTATCAGTGGAAGGTGGACGGAAATCCTGCTAAAACCGTAATAGGGCACTATGTAGAGAAGGATCAGAACGGCGGTGGTGATGATCCCGAAAAGCACGACAAGAGATATTACGATCCACTTTTCGGAACCGGCGGCAGGCTGGCTGAAACCGGCAAAGGCTTCTTTTTGGGGCAGTTCTGTCGGTTTTTCCACGTGAGTCATTCCAGAAACGAGCCTCTAGGTATTGGCCTGCCGCAAGCGAATTCACACGCCTGCATGCGCCGCAGACCCTCCAGTTGAAGCTCCCCGATGCACAGGGACTGAGCGCAGCCCCCGGCAACTATGAGGCCACAGTCCGCCATGCCGGCCACCTCGCCCGGAGTTCCGGCTGCCGCCCAGGGAAATGAGGCAGCCCGGAAGCACTTGACCCTTTTTCCTCCCAGCGCAAACCACGCGCCCGGCGCCGGATCAAACGCCCGGACCTTGTTTATAATATCTTTTGCCGGAGAATTCCAATCAATCCGAAGTTCCTCTTTTTGGATCGGAGGGGCGTAAGTAGCCAAAGCCTCATCCTGAATGCGGGGAGTAAGCCGTCCGGCCGTCCAGTCGCGCAGGGTGTCGACCAAAAGCTCCGCGCCATATTCGGCAAGAGCTTTGCAAACCGTCCCGAAAGTATCCTCAGGACCTATCGAGACTTCTTTTTGAGAAAGCACCGGTCCGGTGTCCATGCCGGCGTCGAGGAGCATTATCGAGATGCCCGTCAGTTCCTCCCCCGCCATTATGGCGCGCTGGATGGGGGCGGCCCCCCTGTAGCGCGGCAAAAGAGACCCGTGGACGTTCAAAGTTCCCAGAGGGAAAATGTCAAGGAAAGACTGGGGAACAATCTGTCCGAAAGCCGCAACCACAGCGCACTCCGCGCCGTATGCCCGGATCTTTTCGATAACTTCGCCGCCACGGACGCGTTCGGGCTGGTATATCGGAATCCCTGCCTCATTCGCCAAGGTTTTGACAGGCGATTCACAGATCTTGCGGCCCCTGCCGCTCGGGCGGTCGGGCTGGGTGACTACAAGGCGGACCCCAGCCTTGCATTCCAGCAATTTTCGCAGACACGGCACGGCAAAATTCGGGGTCCCGAGAAAGACTAGTCCAGGCACAGCAGCGGTTCTTCCCTTTCCTCCTTAAATTTCTTTTTCCACCTTCTTTTGAAAATGTCCCTGGCAATCGGGCTTATCCGGTCGATAAACAGTTTCCCTTCCAGGTGATCCATTTCATGCTGGAGCGCAATCGCAAGCAGGCCCCCGGCGGCTATTTCGATCTTCTCGCCCCGGCGGTCAAGCCCGCACACCACGACCTCTTCGTGCCTCGCTACACTAGCATAGTATTCCGGCACGCTGAGGCAACCTTCCTCGAACGTTGTCTCGCCTCGAGAACTTACCAACTCGGGATTTATAAGCACGATCAGCCCGTATTCAGATTCCTCGCGCTGAATATCTATTACCAGCACACCGAGCGGGCGGCCCACCTGGTTTGCCGCAAGACCGATTCCCGGCGCGTGATGCATCGTCTCGACCATGTCGTCTATGAGACGCTGAATGCCGTTGTCGATATTTTTGACTCGTTGGGCCTTTTGGCGCAATACAGGGTCAGGATATATACAGATGGGAAGAACTGACACTTAAACATATCCTTGAATAAAGATTCGAGGCGGCAGGGCCGCCAGCCATGACCCCGACACCCAGCCCGCCATCGAGGCGGACAGCAGGGCCTGATCCGGGGGCCTTAAGATATTTATTGTAAACCCTTGGACAACTATTTTCAACGGGTATCAGGTATCCGGTATCCTGTATGGGTTCAGGTGGATTCAAGGCCGGCCGCCTGCATCCGGGACCCGATTATCCGAACGCGCGGCACGAATCGTGCTATTGTTTGATTGCCTGCTGACCTTTTTAACGGAACTCAAGTACCGGATGGAGGCTTCAACGCCTCGGCAAGTCTTTTTCGGACCTCCGATCTCCGAGTTCCGTCTGCCGCAAGGCAACTGATGTCATCGAACGGCCCAGCCCCGCAGCCCGCCGCGAGGGACTGGCGCAAAGAAGGAGTCCCTGGTGCAATACAGGAACGGCTTTGCCGAAAATCCGCAAATAAGCGTTATAATCCCCGCCAAGAACGAGGCTCAGGGAATCGAATCGATAATCGGCAGAGTCCGCAAAGCCCTTGAGGAAACCGGCCGCAGCTATGAAATCATCGTGGTAGATGACGGATCTACCGACGCAACCGCTCAGAGGGCCCATGAGGCCGGCGCCACAGTCCTTTGTCATCCGTATAACATTGGCAACGGCGCGGCGATAAAAAACGGTATCCGGTATGCGAGGGGATACTCCCTTGTAATGCTCGACGCCGACGGCCAGCACCCGCCAGAAGAGATTCCTGCTCTGCTGGAAATGCTCAAAAAATATCACATGGTCGTGGGCGCGCGCACCTCGAATTCGGAAACGAGATTTCATCGAAACCTGGCGAACAGGATCTACAACCGGTTTGCCTCATACGTGTGCGGCCGCCCCATCGACGACCTCACCTCCGGCTTTCGGGCGATCAGGGCCGGCGCCGCAAAGGAGTTCGTGACACTTCTGCCCAACACCTTTTCCTACCCGACGACGATAACCCTGGCTACAGTGCGCTCAGGCTACAGCCTCGCTTACTTTCCGATAACAAGCCCACAGCGCGCAGCGGGCAGCAAAAGCAAAATCAAACTCCTGAGGGACGGATCGCGCTTCTTCCTGATCATTTTCAAAATAACGACCCTGTTTTCGCCAATGAAGATTTTTCTTCCGGCCAGCATCTTTACCTTTCTGGTTGGAGTCGGCTATGGTCTCTACAAAATTTTTATGATGGACGGCCGCTACGGTCCGACATCCCAAATGTTGATCGTATTCTCAGCGCTGATTTTTTTCATCGGACTGGTATCCGAACAGATCACCCAACTGCGGTTCGACCGCAGCATCCCGTTTGCCGGCGAAAGACTAAAGAGATATACAGGTCCGGAGAGGCGAATGGAGGCGGCGGGGCCGCAGCCGGGATCGCCACTCAAACCTTCGGCGGCGCCTGTCAGCCGGGATGACGAGTTATCGGGGCCCGAGGCGCACAAACCGATTATGGCTCAAGCGGCCGGGACGCCTCGGACCTGATACAGGCGCAGTGACACGGAGACACAGAGACAAAACCCTCAATGCGTCAGTCTTTATCATCTCCCAATCACCCCATCTGCACATCCCCCAGGCTTTTTGTCCATGCGCCACCCTACGGCAGAGCCTGTTCTGAGCTTGTCGAAGGGCTCGGGACAAGCTCAGTCTCATGCCTTACCTTATTATTTTCTTCCTTAATAAAAATTGATACACTTAAAGTTTTGATAACGTTTCGGTTGGATAAATCATCCTTTAATAGCCGGCGCTTAAGTAAAAGATGGCGATCTGAATGCCGGTATTGTTAAAATAGCGCCGGCACGAGCTTTTCGGCACCTGATTGTTCGTGCCTTTGTTAATTTGGATGGAAAGCGGATGCTGCAAAAAACTCTGCATGTTCAGCACGGCCTGGAAACGGTCAACGGCCAATTCGCCGCGTTTAGCGGCCTGGTTGATCATGGGGCAATCAATGGACCGGAGCTGGAAAAAATCATTCGGGAGTCTGACGGCGCGTTAACGCGCATCGAAGAGTCGATATTAAGTCTGGGCATCCCTAAGCACGAAATCCTGCTTTGCCTGAGCGAGCATTATCGTCTTCCGTTCGTAGAATTCAACGAGGGCCTGCCGGCGCCCGGCAAAATATTAGAGCGCCTCGATCTCGAGGAGCTTAAGCACGATCTTTGGTTCCCGCTTTCGGTAGGAATGGAGGAGGCCCGCATCGCAGCATCGAGTCCTTGCGACCCCGAACTCGGTGAGAAGATCAAGGGAACTCTCGGCGCCCTTTCGATCCGCTTCGTACTGGCCCTTCCGTCCGACCTCACCCGTATGATCGAGCACGCTCAGGACGTCAATCCGGGTTTCCCATCGTCCGCCGGAAGGACCCCTCTGGCCAGGCTTCGCACCAGGCTTGCAAGCGACCGGACGGTCATGGCCTGGTACAGGACTTCCATGGCAAAGGCACGAACGGGCCTGGCGCTCATGCGAACGGGGATTTCGTTCATCGCGATCAGTCTTACTCTGCTGAGAATTTTCGGAATCGGCTATCTAGGCATTATCCAGGCGCCTCTGCTGTTGCTGGGTATCATAATGGCCGCTGACGGCCTCAGTTGGTATCTGCCCACAAGGAAACTGGAACCGGGTGAAATCGGCTACATGCCTACACGAGCCACCTTCGGGACCACCATCGCAGAGGTAAAATCGACAGAAGAAGGCCCGGTGCTGGCGCGGTCTCAACCGATCAAGGGCGCAGAACAGCTCAGGACCCGGTGGAACTGGCTCTCTCCGGTTATGAGGCGCCGGTTCTTCGCAATCGACAGGACCGATCTGGCTGAAGAGAGGACTTTCCTTGCCGCTTACAGGGTAAAGATGGCAAGGGCTCGGACCGGGCTGGCATTCACCCGGACCGGCAACTCCTTTGCCGGGCTGGGCATCCTGCTTATCAGGCAATTTCCTCCCGGCCTGTGGACGATCTTTTATGGCGGCCTGATCTTAACGGGCCTTGTCATGTTTCTGGAAGGCGCCCGATGGTACTTCCCCGGACGGCGCGCAGGGCTTGAGAGCTCCAGGACCATACGCCAAATCGAGGAGAGCGCTTCCATATGGGATTTCATGTTCCGAGCCTTCAGCCGGCTCGATGACCTGCCGCCCAAGCTGTCGATCAAGGGGACACATGCACCCGGCATCTGGGGGACCACCGGCCTTGCTCTGGAACGCACGCTCCTTGCCGAAAGGCGCAACGTCAAGTCAAGGCTCCGAACCACGATGGCAAGGTCGAGGACTGGCCTCTCATTCATCAGGACGGGAACAAGCATCTTTTCGGTCGGTTTGGGTCTGCTGGTCTATTTTGGCTGGGGCAATATTCTGTGGACGCTTTTTGATTTCGTGCTGATGCTTGCCGGCCTGCTTTTGATTGCCGACGGCCTCAACTGGCACATAGCCGCCGAGCGGACGAAGAGACAACTGCCTTATTGCTTCGAAGACCTGGAGATCCGCATGCCTGATTTCGGCAAGCCGACCATGTTCTGGAAAAAGGCGATATTTAGCTGTGATGACACTGAATGTAGTTGAATCCATGGAAAGTTTTCAGCCCCTGGTGGATTGGGGGACCATTACCGAGGGTCAGTTGCGCTCTTCGGGGGAAGCAGCACAGGCCAGGGACGTGGAAGTAGAGGAGATTCTCCACTACGAGTTGGGCATCCCACGCCGCAAACTACTGGAGGCCCTTGCCCGGCACTACTGCTGCGAGTGGGTGGAATACGACGAAAGACTTCCGGTGCCACCTGAGCTTCTTGCCGGGCTGGACCCGGCTAGGGCCTGTTCAAACCTGTGGTTTCCCGTGGCATTGGACGATGACACCGTGATCATAGCGGCCCGCAATCCCCGCGACCCCCTGATGATCGAGGAGGTCACAGACTGCTTGAAAGCCGGGAAATTTCAGTTCCACGTGGCCCTTGCTGAAGATATTTCCTATTTCATAGAAGATTTTCTGAACTCCGATCCCGCTGAGCTTGTCGGAAACGAAAGAACGGCCCTTGCGGTCTGGCGCAATACAATGGCCCGATGGAGAACGAAGCTGTCGAGCTATCGGACGGATTTCGCCAGGGCAAGGACCCATTTTAGCCTCCTGCGGGGAGGCCTGATGATGATGGCGATAGGAAGCACGCTGCTCCGCAGCGGCAGAGCAACCCATCTGGCGCCGATTTACTGGACGATGCTTGCCGTTGGCCTGCTGCTTATTTTGCTCGGATTGCTAAGTTATCACAGGCTCAAAAAGTCCATTTTCCGCCCCCCAAGGCATGATACGCTCGTAGAAGTAACGGCGGCAACCCTGCACTTTTTGGAAAACTACCAGTTTGCCGAAAGGGGAAACCCCAGCGGCAAGAGCGGAAGGACGATGCTGGCCCGGCTTGCGGATATGGCGAATTGCACTATGACAATCATTGAACGCTCACGCGACAACAAGCCGCGCTCGCTGCTCGCGCACGAGAGGAACCTTTTCGCCGCGCAGCGCAACATAGCGGCATGTTACCGCACCATTTATTCCCGCGCCAGGACCGGTCTTTCATTCATCCGCGCCGGGGTCTCCTTTGCAAGCGTCGGGGTTGGCCTGATTACCTATTTCGGTCTGAGCGTGCTAAACATAGTCGATGCATTTATAATTCTGGCCGGCCTGCTGATGGTCATTGACGGTATATTATGGTACTGGCCGGTGAGAAAAGAGAACTACGAGGCCCTGAAATGCGCGGTGGCCTTCTAGCTCCGCAAATCCGCACGATGGAAGATTTATGAAGATAGTCCACAAAATAATGATCGCCAATTTCGTCAACATTTTGCTGATAGCCCTTACCGGCTTATTTGCCTATCGCAGCCTGGACCAGGTGCTGACAAAATTAAGGTTCATGGAAATTGCCGCAGACCTCAATTCGTCTTTTCTCGATATGAGGCTCTCAGAAAAGAATTATTTTCTCTATGGGGACAGATCGGCCCTGCCGGAAATCGGAAGTAAATTAAGAGCGGTCTTTTACGCAATCGAAAATTCCAGGTCGGATATCCTTCGAGCAATCGGCGGGGACAAGACAGACCAGCTTGAGTCAAGCCTTGAGAATTACCGGCAGGCCCTGAAGAAGGCCGATGTCGGCGATATGACCGCGCAGGCCAATGTTCGGGAGGCCGGCCAAAAGCTGGGAGAATTTACGCATTATGTCACAGTCACCGAGAGAGGAGAGGTGAGCCGAATCATCGCAGAGTCAAAAAGGGGACTCTTTTTCTCTCTGGCGTTCATCCTGCTTTCCGCCGTCGGCATCACCCGCCTTTTGTCCTTCAGGGTCCTCAGTTCTCTCAAACGGATAGAGAAGGCCACACATTTCATATCCGAAGGCGATTTCAGCAAAATCGAACCGAACACATCCCGGGATGAATGCGGCCTGGCTATTTCCGCGCTCGTTTCAATGGCTCAAGAACTCCGGAACCGGGAAGAACAGGTCCTGCAGGCAAAGAAACTTGCTTCAATCGGGATACTCGTAGCAGGCGTGGCCCACGAGGTCGGAAACCCGCTCAATAATATCTCGATGCTGGCGCAAAACTTTCTCGACCTCTATGACAACATGGGCCGGGACGAGCATATCGAATACATGAAAAGAGTCGAGGAGGAAACCGGGCGCATTCAGCGCATAGTAAAAGATCTGCTCGATTTTGCCAGACCCAAGAAACCCGACCTCAAGGAAACCCTCATCAACAATGTAGTCCATAAAAGCATGAGGCTTGTCCATAACATGATCTGTATCTGCAACATCGAAGCACAGCTTGAGCTAGGGGATGATCTGCCTTCAGTCTATATAGATAAACATCAGATCCAGGAAGTACTGATCAACCTGCTCACCAATGCGCTTCAAGCTTCATCGCCGGGAGACCGGCTGCGCCTCTCAACCCGTTTTAACCCCAGCACCTGCCGAGTGGAAGTAGAGGTGGAGGATGCCGGGAAAGGAATAGCCCCCGAAATGTTGCCCCACATCTTCGACCCTTTCTTTACCACAAAAGGGGCAAGCGGAACCGGACTGGGTTTATTTGTCAGCTACGGAATCATCAAGAATCATAATGGAGACTTAAGGGTGAGAAGCGAGTTGGGGGCGGGGACCTGCTTCACAGTTGAGCTCCCCGTTTACAGACAGACCGAGAGGAGCGAACAATGTCTGGTTTCAGAGTTATAGTGATTGACGACGAGAGGATTGTTGGACAGATGATTAAAGCTGCCATGGAGCCGGACGGCTATAGAGTGGAAACCTTTCTGAATGCGGGACCCGCATTAGCCCGGCTCAAAGAGGAAAAATTCGATGTGGTGATCACTGACCTCAAGATGAAAGGCATCGATGGGATGGATGTCCTGCGGACAATCAAGACCGCATACCCCGATATCAAAGTTATAATGATAACAGCCTTTGCGAGCCTGGATTCAGCGGTTGAAGCCATGAAGAGCAGGGTGGACGGTTTTTTCGCCAAACCAGTGAAGATAAAAGACCTGAAAGAATGCGTAAAAAAGCTTCTGGGCTGAGCTGACATGACGGCGGGCTGAAAGCGGACGCAACCAAAAGACTAAGAGCGATTCACCACAGAGCCACAGAGACCACAGGGAAAAGACTAGGAGGTAGGCTGAGCGGCGGCCGCGCCGGAGCGGTTCCACCAGCCGCCGCCGAGCGCCATGAACAGAGCTGCGCTGTCGGCAAAACGGTTTGCCCTGGCCTGCGCAAGATTTATCAGGGCCTGCTGCCAGGCCTGTTCGGCGGCGAGCACCGCCGGGTAGTTAATTGAGCCCAGTTCCAACTGTCTGCGTGTAAGGTCAAGGGTTCGCCTGGCGGCGCGTTCTGCGGCAACTGCCGCCGTTAGAGCATCTGCATCGGACTGGAGCGCGTGCAGCGTATCCGCCACGTTCTGGAAGGCGTTGATGACGGCGCTGCGATACTGCGCGGCCGCCTGATCCAGGGCGGCCTGGGCAGCGCGTTTTTTGTGCAGCAGGGCGCCGGCGTCGAAAATGGTCTGTGTCAGGCTGCCGGTGAGATTATAGAAAGTGTTGCCGGGAACGAACAGTTGAGCGAACTGTGTCGAAGAACCTCCCATAGCGCCGGTGATGCTTATCTGCGGCAGCATGTTGGCGGTTGCGACGCCGACCTGGGCGCTTGCGGAATGCCATTGCGCCTCGGCGGCGCGCACGTCCGGGCGCTGCTCCACAAGCCTCGAGGGCAGGCTGACCGGCAGTTCCTGCGGCAAGCGCAGAGCATCCAGGTCGAACTTTTCCTCCATCTCCTCGCTTGGAAAGCGGCCGGCAAGGGCCGCCAGCAAGTCGCGCGTCAGCGCCAGTTGCTTTTCCAGAGGCGGCAAGGTTGCCTTAGCCTGGGCCAGCGCCGCTTCCTGGGCAGCCACATCGAGTCCGGTTACGTAGCCGAGCGCCAGGTGCCGGCGCTGTATATCGAGCAGTTTGGATGCAATTTCGATGACACTGTGTGTCGCCGCTATCTGAGCGCGCAGCGAGGCTTCCTGGACTGCGGCGGCCACAACGTTGGAGCTAAGCGTCAGGTAAGCCGCTTCAAGCTGGAAGAGCTGAAACTCGGCCTGCGCCGCCAGCGATTCCACCTGCCGCCGGTTGAGTCCGAACACGTCCGGCATATAGCTCACGGTTAACTGAGCGGTATAAAGCGTGAAGTACGAAGCCCCGGAGGTAAGCGTGGGCGCGAGCGTTTCTGTGGCGCCCTTCTGGGGGCTGGCCGAACCGTTGGCCTGGACGGTGGGAAAATAAAAACTCCTCTGGACGGCGACATTCTCCCGGGCCTGGCGCAGGGCCGCCTTTGCCGCGTCGATAGTCGGGTTGGCTTTGATCGACCTTTCGATCAGGCTGTTTAGCGGCGGCGACTCGAACAGTGCCCACCACTGTCGCGGAATGTCCATATCCTTGACAAAGCGCTGTTCTTCGCCGCCTGCCACATGAGGCGACGAGGCCGTCGCGGCGAGCGGCCGTGCCGTGTAGCCCGCAGCCGCCGGGGCTTCCGGGCGATGGAAGTCCGGGCCGACGACGCAGCCGGAAACCAGGGCCAAAAGTGAACATGCTGCAATGCAGCAAAAGCATTTTGCGGACATTTTTAAAATCCCCCTGCCCCCCCTTTACAAAAGGGGGGGCTATAATATCCCCTTTTACAAGGGGGGCTATAGGTCCAATAGGACTTATTTGACCTATTGTCCTATCGAGGCGCTCTCCTTCTTCACGAACAACAACCTGAGCGGCGGAAGGATCAGCAGCAACATGACTGGGCCGATGAGCATCCCTCCCACGATCACTGTCGCAAGGGGACGCTGCACCTGGCTGCCGATGCCGGTGGAAAGCGCGGCGGGCAGCAAGGCGATACAAGGAGACAGCGCCGTCATTAGCATCGGCCGCATACGTTGTTGCGCAGCATGGAACATGACTTCGTCTCTGCCCAGATGGGTGTTGGTCAGCCGGAGCTTATTGTAATGGGTAAGCAATAGAATGTTGTTCATGACCGAGACCCCGAAAAGCGATACGAAACCGATAGCGGCGGAGATGCTGAAATCGAGGCCGGTGAAATAGAGGGATAGCACGCCGCCGGCGATGGCAAAAGGTATTCCGGCCAGCACCAGAAGGCTGTCAAGCACGGAATTGAACAGGCCGTAGAGCATCGCCACGATCACAACGAGACTGATCGGTACGATGACCTCAAGGCGCTTTGCTGCGAGTTGAAGTTCCTCGAACTCGCCGGCCCACTCGAGCCGGTATCCATTCGGCAGCTTCACATTCTGCGCAATACGATTCTGTGCTTCGGCGACAGCGCTGCCGAGGTCGCGGCCCCGTACGCTGAACTTGATCGGGATATACCGCTGATTGCGTTCGTGAAAAATATATGATGCACCCGTATCGAGAGATATATCGGCGAGTTCGCTCAGCGGAATATACGCATTTGCGCCGTTGCCGGTTTGATAGCCGACCTTGATGTTTCGCACCGCATCGATGCTGCTTCGATACTCGGGCGCCAGGCGAACGGTGAGGTTGAATTGGCGGTCACCCTCCATGACCGTGGTCGCTGTCGTGCCGCCCAAAGCCGTTTGTACAACAGTGTTTACATCACCGGAATTGAGGCCGTAGCGTGCCGCCTTTGCACGATTCGCTTTAACGTTCAGGTTTGGCTGCCCAAGGACCCGAAAGATCCCGAGGTCCTCGACTCCTTTGACCTGCTCCATTTCGTGTCGGACCTGGACGGCGATCTGCTCTAATATCGCCAGATCGGGACCGATGATCTTGATCTTGACCGAGTTGGCGCCCTTGACGCCCGACAGGCCCTCTTCAATATTGTCCTGTATGTACTGGGAGAAATTGAAAGCAACACCGACAAATTCCCTGGAGAACTCCGACTGCAGTTCCGCGACCAAATCTTCCTTAGTCTTGCCTGGGGACCATTGGTCGAATGGTTTGAGAGGCACGAAGAACTCGGCATTGTAGAACCCGGCGGCGTCGCTGCCGTCGTCGGGCCGGCCATTCTGGGAGACCACAGTGATTACTTCCGGGTGGCTCAGAAGGATCTCGCGCATCTTTGTCACCGCCGGCATGGCGGATTCAAGCGATATGGTGGGCGGCATCGATGCGCGAATCCAGAGGTTGCCTTCCTCGAGCGCCGGCAAAAACTCCGTGCCCAGCCGCTGGACCAGAAACCCGACCGCCGCAAGAAACATGAGTCCGATCACGACGACTATTTTCCGGTTGACAAGCCCCCAGCGAAGGGCCGGGGTGTAGGCAGAGCGCAATGCCCGCACTATGATCGTTTCAGTTTCCTTGACTTTATCGGGGAGCAGGAATGACGCCAGTACCGGCGAGACCGTAAAAGTAGCTATGAGCGCTCCAACCAGCGCATAACCGTAGGTCCTGGCCATGGGGCCGAAAATCTGGCCCTCGACGCCCTGCATGGTGAACAACGGAATGAACGCCGCAACCGTTATCATGGTTGAGAAATATATCGCTCTATCCACTTGCTGGGCACTTAAGTAGATCAGGCGCAGCCTATCCGTCCATGCCCGGCCGGTACCCATGTCGTAGCGTTTAGACGGGTCCGTCCCGAACTGCCCCTCGGCAAGGCCTTCGAGAAGCCTTTTTCTTTCCTCCGTTTTCGCCTGCAAACTCCGGAACATGTTCTCAATCATAATAACGGCTGAATCCACTATGATGCCGAAGTCGACGGCGCCAACGGACAACAGATTGGCGTCTTCCCCCCGCAGCACCATAATGATGACGGTGAAGAGCAGCGCGAAGGGAATATTTGCGCCCACGATCACGGCGCTGCGCAGACTGCCCAGAAATATCCACTGGATAAGGAAAACCAGCAAGCAGCCGAAGATAAGATTGTGCACGACCGTGTGGGTTGTTATCGAGACGAGCCAGCCCCGGTCATAAAAGGGAACCACCTTGACTCCCGGAGGCAGCGTCCCGCCGCTGTTGATCTTTTCGACTTCCGCCTTGACGCGGGCCAGCACGTCCCTTGTATGCAGCGTCCGGTTCATCACCACGATGGCCGCCACCACGTCGTCGTCTTTATCGCGGCCGCACTTACCTAACCTCGGCACATGCCCGACATAGACCTTCGCGATGTCTTTCACCAGGACTGGAACGCCGTTCGATTGGGTGAGGACGATATTTTGGATGTCATCGACCCTCCAGCCCTGGGTCAAATCGGTGGCGCCGCCACTATCGATCAGACCGACTCCGCGGATGTTCACGGACTGCTGGCCGATATTGATCGTGCGCCCGCCGACGTTGATATTGGCGTTGCCGATAGCGGCGACCAACTGGGGAAGTGTGATGCTGTAGGCCTCGAGCTTGTGGAGATCGGCTTCGACTTCGAACTCCTTGGTCGTACCGCCCCAAGTGTTGACCTGCACCACTCCGGGGACCGTCAGCAAGCGGCGCTGCAGGACCCAGTCCTGGACAGTGCGAAGATTGGTCAGCCCGAAGTTCGGCGGGCCGATCACCTGGTAACGGAAAATCTCGCCTGCCAGGCTCGATCCCTGGATAGTGGGCTGCACATTGTTGGGAAGATTGACCTTTTGCTGCAGATTAATCGCCGCCTGCGTGTAGGCGAAGTAGTAATCGACGCCGTATTTGAATGTTACGCGGACGAAAGACAATCCATAGAACGAGGTCGAGCGGATGTTATCGACTCCCGGTGTGGAGGAAAGACCGACCTCCATCGGGATAGTGTAGTACCGCTCCATCTCCTCGGCTGACTGGCCGGCGGCCTGGGCGGTAATCTCCAGGATCACGGGCGCCGGGTTCGGATAAGCCTCGATGTTAAGCTTCCTGTAAGCAAGGATTCCCCCGCCGAGAAGAACCAGCACGCACAGCAGGATAATCGGACGGCGGGTCAGTGCGAACGTTAGAACCGACTTAAGCATGGGTTACCTCTATTAAGACTTCTCATCTGGTCGCATTGATCAGGGCGTTGCTCAAGAACAGCGCCCCTTCGGTTGCGACCGACTCGCCGGGTTGCAGGCCAGCGACGATCTGATCGTACCCATCCTGCTGGAGGCCGACCTTCACGCTGCGTTTGACAAAGGTCCGGTTGTCGGTGGTGACCCAAACCGTCATTGTGCCGTCGCCCTCCCGGACCACGCCGCCGGCCGGGACTGCTGTTGCGCGAACAGAGTCGCCCGTGCGGATTACGAACGTAGCGAACATACCCGGCCGCAGTTCGTGCTTCGGATCGAGGATCTCCGAACGTACCAGGAGCCGGTGAGTGGCGGGGTCGACGGCGGCCCCGATGGTGGAAACCTTCCCTTCGAAAACCTTGTCGGCATAGGCCATTACCTTGACCTTGACCTCCTGTCCCGGGTGGAAGAGCGGGCTGTCGCTCTCCATAACGTAGGCCAGCATCCACATGGTCGAGACGTCTGCAACCGAGTAAGGGGCGGGAACCGCTCCCGGCTGCACCAGGAGTCCGGGCGCAGCATTGCGGGCCGTTATGCGGCCTGTTATAGGGCTTGGCACGACCATAATCGGGTCGATTTTGCGCTTTGCCACAATTTGATCGATTTCCGCTTCAGTCTTGCCGAACAGGCGGACTGCATTGCGGGCTGCCTTGAGAGCACCCTCCGCACTCTGTTGATCGGAGACCGCCTGCTCCAGATCTTTCCGGGAGATCCCCTGGGTCTCATAGAGTTTTTTGGCGCGCGCCAACGTGCGGGTGGTCAGCTCGAGCACTCCCGCCGCAGCGATCAGGATCGATTCGGCCTGGCCGAGGTCCGGGCTGTCTATCGTATAGAGCTTTCGGCCTTTGACGACTTCGTCGCCGAGTTTTGCAAACAACCCGGCGATTTTTCCCTGGTAGGGCGAAAAGACCTGGACCGTCATGTCTTCGTTGAAGTCGATACTGCCGACCGCTTCCCTCTGGACAACGAAAGTCTGCTCTCCCGCCGGCTCGACCTTTACCGACTGAACCTGTGTTTCATTGAGTTCCACGCTCTTTGCCCTAAGAGCATCGGCCTGTTTGGCGTCTGATTCTCCGGCCCTTGGCTCCGAGGTTGGAGGATTGCCTGAACTCTTGGCGAAGTATAGGCCGGTCGAGATGATGAGCGCCGCAGCCGCCAGGACCGCGCCTGCCAGGACAGTTTTCTTGTTTAATCGCATAGATAAGCCTCGTTGCTGAATCAGCCTCAGGATGCGGGGCCTCATAAGGCGGCCGGAAGCTCACCTAAGCCGCCTGCGAGAAGACAAATCTTATAGGAGTTATGCTATGGAAAAAATCAGGAGCAAAGCGCGAGGATCGGTGGGGCGCGAATACATGGGCTGGAAATAACGATACTGCCGGGAAGGCCCACTGTGAGATGTGGGCGGAAGTCGGAAAGGGTTGCGATATGCCTCCGGATGATACCGGGATTCACATCGCCGTCAAGACTACAGGCTCCAACTATGTCCAGGGGAGGTGCGCGGACTAAAACGGCGTCCGGGTCCAAATGAACCAGGCCGCGCATGTACCAGACCACAACCTCTCCGGTTGCCGAATTTTTCCAAAGGATGTCAGGAGACCCGTCTCCGTCGAAATCACCAATTTCAATGATACTCCAAGGAGGAGGGAGAGTTTCCACAGTCTCCACACCTAGACGGAGCCTCCCTTTCATATACCAGACGACGGTCTCTCCGGTCTCCGGATTTCTCCAGAGAATGTCCGGGCTTCCATCCCCGTTGAAATCTCCCACCCCCACAATGTTCCAGGGACTGCCCAACCCGGCAACCTTATCCTGACCTATGACGGCCGACCCGTTCAGGTACCATATCCGTATGTCGCCGGTTGACTTATTCCTCAGAAGAATGTCAGGGCGTCCGTCTCCATTGAAATCTCCCACCCCGACGACATCCCAGGCGGAATCGGGCGACGACTCAAACTTCTGTTCTGCAACCAGGGTATTCCCGCGCATGTACCAGACAGCCACATCCCCGGTTGTCTGATTTCTCCAGAGAATATCCCGGCATCCGTCCCCATTGAAATCCCCGACCCCCGCGACGTTCCAGCCTGGACCGCTTACGAGGCCTGCCGCAGCAGAAGAAGGCAATAAGGCCGCCGTGATGAGAAAGACCCAAATTGAGATGAAGCCGCACTTTTTCATGTCGATTCTTATCCTACCATCAGCGCTCTTCAGATTGAAGTGTAATTGTCCAGGCTTTTCCCGGCGCCCGATGTCCGGCGGCTGGTCCCGCGGGTCATTTGCGATCAAAAAAAGGATTTTTCCCGCTCACCGAGAGAGGAATGCCCAGCACCAGGTCCCAGTCAACCAGACCTAGCTCACGAACCACCACACCCACCCGGTACATGATTCGGTTGTCCACATTATGCAGGCTGGCTGTTTTGACGGCAGAACCGAGCGCGATACCCATATCAATAAGACGATAAGCACATATGGGCCCTCTAAATTCAACCTCTGCCGGTTCCTTTTGGATTAGGTCTTGACATCTAATAAACCCGCAGGCCCCGCAATCGAGACCGCAGGGGGCGGCATTTTTTAAACCGATCAGCACCAGGGCGTCACTGTTTGCGATATTCTCGCCATCGCGGTCAAAATGGCCTTTGCCTGACTTTTGTCCATAGGCCTTCATGGCCTCGCCGATCTTGTTCAGGTCGTCGCCGCCTATGATTTTTACCTGGACGTAGTTCACCCCCTGGCTTTTGGGCGCGGTGACAGCCGAAACGGCCAACAACTGAGCAACCAGGTTAACACCGTTCAACTCATTCATAGGCGCCTTCCTCCTCCGGCTGGACCAATGGAGTAAAAGCAGACAACCGGCCGGGGCGGAGCAACCGATCCGCCCGGTCGGTCAAAGCGTTTTCTTTTATTGGGCCAATTCAAAAATAGAAGCCTTTGGATCGAATAATCCCCAGGTTTTTAGTGCCTGATCGAGTTCTTTGTACTGGGTTGCCGCCTCTTTGAGATCAGTCCCCTCCATGGTAGCCAGAATTGCCTGCTTGAGTGCAGTCACACCGGCTTGCAGTCCTCCGGGGTGCCCATGCATGGCGCCCCCCCCGGCCCAGATGATCATAACGGATCCGATATCGTTCATTAGCGCAGGGACCATTTTCTGGCATCCCTGTAAGCGCATCCATAGCGTGGATTCGCGGTCCCCGCAGCCGGCCCGCACAACATGCCGTGTTATGCCTTCCCAGTGAAGGCAAGACGGCGCTCGATCAGTCCCCGTCAGCTATTCGTTCCTGTCCGGTCGAGCAAACGCACGCAGGACAAGCCGCAAGAAGGTGGGACCTCCTGTTGGAGATCCACGCCAAAGACGTCTTCGATGGCGGCTTTGATCTGTTCACGAACTGCTTTGGAGGTCAGGCCGGCCGCTTCGCAAGATTCCAAACCCGTATGCGGGCGCCCAAGCCTGCCGTTGTCCAGGGAGGCGGTCTCGCAGCCATTCGATAGACGCTCTAATTCGATCTCACGCACGATGGAAGTCATCTTCACACCCTGAAGTCCGCACGGGTCGATCCAACCAAACGGTTCCAGCGACACATTCACATTGAGGGCGAACCCATGAAATGCAATCCCTCGGCGGATAGCTATTCCCAAGCTGCCCAACTTGCGGTCGCCCACCCAGATCCCCCGGTTGAGAGGATTGCGGGCGGCGTGAACGCCGAATTTGGCCGCAGTTCGGATCATGACTTCTTCCAGCCGTTCCACATAGGCGGTGACCGTCAGCCCGGCGGCGCGCAGGTCAATGACCGGGTATCCGACAAGTTGACCCGGACCGTGAAATGTGATGTCGCCGCCGCGTTCCACGTGCACTATCGGGATTTGTGCTTCCTCGAAAACAGTTTTCGGGACCCTGATATTTGTCAGTCCGCCCCTGCGGCCGAGAGTGAAGACCGGCGAATGTTCCGTGAGAAGGAGAATATCTGTCGCGATCGCCCCGGAGCTTATTGCAGCAACCAGACGCAATTGAAGGTCATGGGCCTCTTCGTAACCCATCAGCCCCAGGTCGGCGCAGAGCCATGCCGACCGCTTGTTGGTTTTTGGTTCGTTATTTCTGATTTCCAATTCCTGGTTTCCACCTCGAAAAGCTTTCGATGGGTTGCGCTCCGCTCCACCCATCCTACGCACTGATTTGCCAATTCCTGCTTCCCGGTTCTCAATTATCTTCTAATTCGTAATTCCTCATTCCTAACTCCTAATTCCACTCAATCAGCTTCCTGGCGTGATAGGAGCTCCGGACCAGCGGTCCGCTTGCCACTTTTTCAAAGCCCATTTCGAGCGCAATTTTTCTCCAGTCGTTAAATTCTTCAGGAGGAACAAAGCGCTCCACCGGGAGGTGGTATGCCGACGGCTGCAGATATTGGCCAAGCGTCAGCAGAGTGCAGCCGGCCGCCAAGAGGTCCCGGAGAGTCTCATGAATCTCCTCGGGCGATTCCCCGAGACCAAGCATCAGGCCGGACTTGACCGGAAGAAAAGGGTCGTGGCCTTTCGCCCGACGGAACAGTTCCATGGATCTTTCGTAGAAAGCCCCGGGCCGGACCGGTGGGTAGAGGCGCTGGACGGTTTCTATGTTGTGATTCAATACGTCCGGCCGGGCATCGACGACAGTAAAAAGCGCTTCGGAGTCCCCCTGGAAGTCCGGAATCAGCACTTCTACGAGCGCTTCCGGGATTTTTTCCCGGATGGCTTTCATGGCCGCCGCAAAAAAAGATGCTCCGCCATCCGAAAGATCGTCGCGCGTGACGGAGGTAACTACGACATAGCGCAATCCCAGGCTGCAAGCGGCTTCAGCCACTCTCAACGGTTCTTGCGGATCGGGCGGGATCGGCGAGCCGTGCTCCACCGCGCAAAAGCGGCAGTTGCGAGTGCATCGGGAACCCATAATCAAGAAGGTTGCCGTCTGTCTCGAGAAGCATTCCCATTGGTTGGGACACATCGCTTCCTGGCAGACCGTATGAAGCCCGCTTTTGCCGATCAGAGACCTGACCGTCTCAAAATCCGATCCCGTCGGGAGCTTCAGTTTAAGCCAGGCGGGCTTGCGGATGGGTGGTTTTTCAGGTTCGGGCTGCATAATTATGCGCTCGGTGCTAAAAATGAAGAGTTCGACCAAATGCATTGAGCACCGATTCCTGCATCATTTCCGACAGGGTCGGGTGAGGGAAGACCGTATGCATCAGCTCCTCCTCTGTGGCCTCCAGATACCTTGCCAACCCAAATCCATGAATCAATTCGGTCACTTCGTGGCCGACCATATGAGCTCCCAAGAGTTCCCCGGTTTGAGCATCGAAAATGGTTTTGACCAAACCTTGAGGTTCTCCTAGGGCAATCGCTTTACCATTACCGGCGAAGGGAAAACGGCCCACCTTGATCTTGTACCCCCGGTCCCTGGCCTGCATTTCAGTCAGCCCGACCCTGGAAACCTGGGGATTGGAATAAATGCATCCCGGAATTTGAGACTTGTCCAAAGGAGATACACCCGTCTTCGCGGCGATCTTTTCGACGCAAATGATCCCTTCGCGGCTTGCTTTATGAGCAAGGCACGGTCCGCCACAGACATCGCCAATGGCATAAATTCCCTCGATCGATGTCCGGGAATATTCATCGACAGCGATAAAACCGTTTTTATCAAGGTTGATTCCAACGTCTTCAAGACCGATACCTTCGACATTCGGACTCACCCCGACGGCGGAGATGACCCGGTCTACGATGACCTCCAGGTCTTTCCCATCTTTTTCGATGACGGTGGCAACACTCTTGTTTCCGCGCCTCAACTCTTTTAGCCTGGCGCCAGTATAAAAATCCATGCCCTGCTTTTCCATGGATTTTCGCACCGTTTCAGAAACTTCTGCGTCCTCGAAGGGCAGGATTTGGGGCAACATTTCTACAACCGTCACCCGGGCGCCAAATGTGTGGTAGAAGCTGGCGAATTCCATGCCGATCGCTCCCGAGCCGACGACCAACAAGGATTTCGGCAGGGAATCCGGGACCAGAGCCTCCTTATAGGTCAAAACCATTTTACCGTCGGGTTCCAAACCGGGAAGGACCTTGGCTCTAGCCCCGGTTGCGATGATAATATGGTGGCTGGAGAGCTGCTCCCGGGTTATACCTTTCTTTTCAACAGAAACCTGGCCCTTTCCACGCAGCCTGGCATACCCATCAATAACCGCAACATGGTTCTTCTCGAGAAGACGTCCGACCCCCTGGTTCAGTTGTTGAGAGATGTCACGGGACCGCCGGACGATCTTCTTCAGATCGAAATCAAGGCCATCGACGGAGAGGCCGAAAGAAGCAGCACGTTTTATGTGGTTAAAGACTTCAGCCGACCGCAACAAGGCTTTCATCGGGATACAACCCCAATTAAGACAGACCCCTCCCAGGTGCTCCCGCTCGACCAAAGCCGTATTGAGCCCCAATTGCGAAGCTCTGATTGCGGCAATGTAGCCGCCCGGTCCGCCTCCTATAATGGTCACGTCGAAATGCTTCATCGATTTCCCTCCACTAGAGCGAGCGCGGATTCAACCACTGCCTCAACGGTGATACCAAAATGAGCGAACAGTTTATCGGCAGGCCCGGAGGCGCCAAACCCCTGCATGCCGATAAACAGGTCCTTTCTATCGAGATATTTGTGCCAACCAAAGGACAGCGCGGCTTCAACGGCAATGCGAGAACAATTGGCGCCGAGAACGTTCGTCTGATAGGATTGGTCCTGTTCATCAAACAACTCCATACACGGCATGGAAACCACCGCGCTCGGCACCCCTCGCGTTTGAAGAATCGTCCATGCCTGCAAGGCAAGGTGAACTTCAGAACCGGAGGCGATCAACGTCAGCGCCCGCTCTCCGCCTTCAGCCTCTCTCAGGACATAAGCGCCTTTTGCAGCAAGGTTCTCGGCCACATGGCCGGTGCGGACAGGGGGTATATTTTGACGAGTCAATATCAAGCCTGTAGGCCGCGACTTACTTTGCAGGGCCACGGCCCAGCATTCGGCGGTTTCCACGGCATCGGCGGGCCTCATCACATTGAAATTCGGAAGCGCGCGCAAGGTCGCCAATGTTTCGACCGGCTGATGGGTTGGTCCGTCCTCACCCAATCCGATGGAGTCATGGGTCAGGATATAGATGATTCTCTGTTTCATGAGGGCGGAAAGGCGCATGGCCCCCCGCATATAGTCGGCAAAAACCAAAAAGGTACCCGAATAGGGGATAATACCGCCATGGAGGGCCAGACCATTCATTATGGCGGCCATCCCATGCTCGCGAACCCCATAGTGAATATAGCGGCCGGAAAAGTCGTTTCTAGTGATCGCTTTCATATCCTTTGTACGAGTATTGACGGAGCCGGTCAGGTCCGCCGAGCCTCCTACCAGTTCCGGCAGGAGGGGCGTCAATACTTCCAACACTTCACCCGAAGCGTTCCGGGTCGCCCTTACCTGTTCTTTTCGAGCAAGGCTTTCCTTGTACTCGAGGAATGCCCTCTCCCATGTCTCAGGGAGTTCTCCATTCATCAACCTTGCAAATTCACCTGCCGCTTCCCTGGGCAGTTTTTCCAATCTTTTCTGCCATGCTTCGCGCTGCCGCTTTCCTTGAACACTTGCCCTACGCCATGCAGCCACCATCTCATCGGGTACTTCAAAGGGTTCATAAGGCCAGTTGAGTTTCTCTCTGGCGCCTTCAATCTCCTTCGCTCCCAAAGGGGAACCGTGGCAGGCGGAAGACCCGGCTTTGGTCGGAGATCCGAAGCCGATCGTCGTTTTGCAGGCTATGAAGGATGGGGAAGAGGTCGTTTGCGCACTGGAAATAGCTTCCGTCAGCGCCTCCCGGTCATGACCGTCCACCGACTGGCAATGCCAGCCGCTGGCCTCGAATCTTTTGCATTGATCATCGCCGACCGCCAACATGGTCTCGCCATCGATCGTGATACTGTTGTTGTCCCAGAGAACGATCAATTTGGACAAGCCCAGATGCCCGGCCAAAGAAATTGCCTCCTGACAAACACCCTCCATTAGGCACCCATCACCAACCAGGGCATAGGTGTAGTGATCAACGAGGTCATTTCCGAACCGCGCATTCATGATGCGCTCTCCCAGAGCCATGCCGACAGCAGAGGCAATGCCCTGACCGAGAGGCCCTGTGGTCATTTCGATTCCGCCGGCAAGGCCGTATTCAGGATGTCCGGCGGCCCTCGAACCCAACTGGCGGAACCTGCGTATATCGTCCAGGGTCATGTCTTTGTAGCCCGTAAGATAGAGAAGCGCGTAAAGCAACATAGAGCCATGGCCGGCGGAGAGCACGAAGCGGTCACGGTCGGCCCAATCCGGCCTATCGGGATCAAATTTCAAAAAACGGGTGAAAAGAACGGTTGCAATGTCCGCAACTCCAAGCGGCATCCCGGGATGTCCAGAATTCGCCGCATCAACTGCGTCCATCGCCAGGAAGCGAAGCGCATTCGCCATCTTGTGATAATCGATTTGAGAATCAAGCAGCATAGGTAGAACCTTTTGACCTTGAGAAAATTTGCCGGACTACGCTTACGGGGCCAGGGGCAATATTGGAGTTGTCATGATACATTCCTTATAGGAACGAACTCCGGGCGCACCTCGGAGCACAACCGGTTTCATCCTTTGCTAACAAATGACTGACCGACTTACCTCATTTCAAACTGCTGCGCCACGAAATCTACCGTGGCGCGGGTGGCTGCTGCAAAATCCGAGGCCGTGGCGATAAAGGGAGCATAGCGGGAGAACTCCTCAGTTTCCATGCCGTCGAACTCATAGGATTGCCGGAAATAAGGCAGTTTCATCAGCTTTTCCAGCGTTTCCGGTGGAGGCTCCTCGTTTATGGCGTTGGGGTCGAACTCATCAAGTTGGTCCTCGACGCGCATGAGCTGCGCGATATACCCGGGAGGACAGGTATAAATCAAATCGCCGCCCGCCAGTTTCTCGATATGCCAACTTTGGGCTTTCCCTCCCGGCAGGTCGGAACGGACCCGCATACTGCACATAAGCATCTTTGATGGATGATTCTTCTCTTTCCCGTATTTGTAAGCCCTCTTCATGATGGCCAATTCCGCCCAAAGGACGTCTTCGGGAGTGAGCGTTATGCCCCGCGCCTCCGCCTGTGCTTTGAAGTCTCCAAGAGATCCGAAGCGCGCCGACATATGGGTAATAACCGAGCGCCAGCGACTGAGGTCGACCCCGTTTTTCTCGGCAGCCTTGAGCCCGTCGGAAACTGCTTCCATACAACGAAGGTATTGGGGAACTGAAAAAGAGGTCGTGTTGTTCGTCGCAATGCCCTTAGATGTCAGGAACTCGATGGCCTCATATCCTTCCTTCGATCCCGGCAGTTTGATCATCATATTGGGCGCCAGGGCGGCGATTTGCAGGGCCTGGGAAATCATCGTATCTTTATCGGTCACGAAACGCGGATCGACCTGCCCCGATACATAGCCGAATTTACCCCCTGATTTTTCCCATACGGAACGGATCATATCGGCCCCCTTCCGCAGAATTTTCAGATAAGAAATCCAAAAAATTTCTTCCACGCTTTTGCCGGGCTGTTGGGCAATTATTTCCCGGATGCGTTCTTTCCAATAGGAGGGGTCGTCTTTAATTACGTTCAGACTCAAAGGCGGGTTTGTCGTTACGCCCCTGAAGAGCATCTCTCCGTTTCCGGTCGGATCAAACAGACGATTCAACTGCTCTCCCCAGATCTCCCTTTTTGCTTCCGGGGCACTTTTGAGCATGCTCTCTTTCCAATTGGCGTAAACAAGGGGCGAAGAGTCCCACCAAATTTCACACTCCGGGTTTGTCTGTCCAAGCTTTTCCAAAATGTTCCAGTGCATTTTCTATTCCTCTCGCGATTAGACATTGACGGCGGATAAACCCAATAGCTTTTTTGTCTTTGCGGACTTCCCCCTCCCAGCCGCAACAAGCCTCTCAAAAAAGACACCAGCGTTATTTATTAAGACATCTATTCTCTTGAAACTCTCTCTAACCTTTTCAACGGAAGCAACGATGGAAGACTCTTCCACCAAATCACATTGTAGAGGAAAAATGTTGAAGCATGTTTTCTATCATCTAGATGCGTATACGCCTCTCTCAATGTCCGATGGCGGGGGTGGTGTGCATTCTTTTTCACTATACTGCACTGCATCTTCGATCTCTCTTCGCACGCGCTCTTCGACTGCGCCGTATTCAGCATCAGTCAAAATACCTTCTGCTGTGAGTTCCTTTCTGAATCTGGCCACCGGGTCCTTCTCCTCTCCCTTTTTCCTCTTATCATCAGTTCGATAAACATCCGCATCAGTTATAGAATGGCCTGCCCACCGGTGGACCACGCATTCTATGAGGGATGGACCTTTTGTTTCTCTAGCTCTTGCAATCGCTTTACTCGTCTCGTAAAATACTTGTCGCACATCATTTCCGTCCACTGTGGTTCCTGGAATACCATAAGCTTTGGCTCGTACAGATAACCGCTTCAGTCCAGTAGATTTTTCAACAGGAACCGACATAGAATATCCGTTATTCATCAGCGCAAAGACAACAGGGAGTTTCAAGGCCGCTGCCAAGTTGACACCTTCATGAAAATCTCCCCGATTGGATGCACCATCGCCAAAAAAACATATAACGACTGCACCGTTCTTGTCCATTTTCAACCCGAGTCCTACACCAACTGCAACAGGGATAACGCCTCCAATTACACCTGGCATCGGGATGACGTGCTTCGACAAATCGCCATACATATGAGAGCCGGTCGGCGCTCTTCCACCTTGACATCCTTCCTTTTTTGCAAAGTATCCCGCCATAAGATCTTTGAGACTCATGCCCCTCATGAGTGCAGGAGCCTTTCCCCGGTGAGTAAGCGCTACGTAGTCTCTTTCTTCCAGCCCGAAACAAACGCCAACGTTTGCGGCCTCTTGTCCAATGCCAGGATGATGATGCCCTCTCAGGCGAGCCTCCTTGAATAGAACAGTTATACGTTCCTCTAACCTCCTGCCAAGGACCATCCAGTAAAGCATATCTTTCAACTGTACGTCCGATAATTTCATTTCCGGCCTCCATAGGCTGAAAAAACAGTTTGAGTTTATATCTAATTAGCGCAATGTAAGCAGCAGCGACTTGACGTCCTCAAGCCTTAACTGAAATTCTTTGGAAAAGCGCGCGCCAGGAGCCCCTTGAACAGCTCTGTGATCGTAAGAGATAGAAACTCCCATGCACTTTCGAATCGCGATCGATCCATTGATAACCACTGGAACTTCACGTACCGTAAAAGCGCAAATGATTGCGGTCTGGGGTGGAAGGATCATCGAAAAGCCCCCATCAATGCCCGTAACTCCCATGTTGGAGATAGTTATTGTTCCATCTTGCACGTCCTTTGGTTCCAGTTTACCGTTACGGGCTTTCTCTATCAGCTCCTTCAATTCCTCGGATATTTGAATGATCGACTTCTCATGAACATGCTTCACAACAGGAACAATCAGTTTTCCTTGGACATCTATGGCAACTCCCACGTTAAGATTTTTTTGTATTATGAAACGGTCCGGATAACAATAAGCGTTAACTTCCGGAGTAATTCTTATACCAGCCTGTACGGCTTTCATTAAGAAAGGTAGATAAGTCAGCCGAGGCAAGTTCTTGGTGTCTTTCAAAGAAGATATGAAATCGGTAAGTTCGGTGACATCAATTACAATTGACTGGCAAATCATGGGTGTTTCTTTCCAGCTTGCCGTCATTTTGTCTGCAATTACCTTCCGCCAGCCAGTGAGTTTAATTACCTCACCGTCTTTTGATGCTTCTTCCATCACGGTTACCGGGCTCTTCTCCTGCTCGACTTCCCTATCACTGCGCATGGACTCTGCGAATTTCAAAACATCGGCTTTCGTAATTCTCCCTTTGGGACCAATTCCCTCTGCCACCCTTTCCAGGTCAATGTTCAGTGCTCGTGCAACGTTTCGCGCCAACGGCGTTATACTTCTCCTTCGTCCTTCCTGCGCAAAAGAAGGACCTTCAGGCATCTCTAATCCTTCGCCTGTTCTTCGGACAGAAACAGGCTTTTCAATTGCCTCGTCAAGAACAACTTCAGCTTCATCGTCTGAAATACACCCCAACACAGCGCCAACCTGTACTAAGCTTCCTACATCATAACGAATTTCTGACAATATTCCCGAAACCGCAGCAGGAATTTCAACACTTATCTTCTCCGTCTCCACCGACACTACCGTATCATCCTTGCTCACCCTATCGCCTACACGGAAATGCCATTTTACGACGGTCCCCTGTGTGACGCTAAACCCTGTTTCTGGGACCTTGATCTCATACAACATCTCGCATCTCCTTTTCCCTCTCTATAGTATCTCCAGAACGGCTCTTCGAATTTTCTCAGCATTCGGGAGGTAGTACTGTTCCATCTCAGGAGAGGAAGGAACCGGACAAAAAACGCTTCCAACTCTCTTAATTGGAGATTCAAGATAATCCATTCCCTTTTCGGCAAGAATTGCTCCAATCTCTCCTCCGAACCCTCCTGTGACAGGAGCTTCGTGCACAATTACGGCGTGGCCTGTCTTGGCAACGGACTTGAGGATGATCTCTTCATCAAGTGGAAGGAGAGTCCTCGGATCAACTACTTCGGTTTGGATGCCTTCCTTTTCCAACAAGTCGGCAGCTTCTATTGCCCTATGCACCATAGCTCCCATGGCGACGATAGTTACATCGTTCCCTTCTCTTTTGATGTCACCTTTTCCAATCGGAACTAAATAGTCCCCGTCGGGTACAGGGCCGCTTATGCGTTTATAGAGAAGCTTATGCTCCATAAAAAGGACCGGGTGGTTATCCCTGACAGCGGATTTTAGAAGTCCCTTCGCATCCGCTGGAGTCGAGGGCACAACAACCTTCAAACCGGGGACACCGGCAAACCACCCCTCAAAGCATTGAGAATGGTGAAGACCCGCTCCGACGCCTCCGCCATATGCGGTTCGGTATACTATAGGGATATCGACATTGCCGCCCAGGCACCATCTCATTTTTGCCGCGTTATTAACTATCTGGTCTGAAGCAATCGTTAAGAAATCAGCGAACATTATCTCAACGATCGGACGGTAATTCACCAATGCGGCGCCAACTGCGCAACCAGCAAGAGCGGATTCCGAAAGCGGAGAGTCGATAACCCTCTCCTCCCCAAACTTTTCCATTAGCCCTCGCGTAGCACCAAATACTCCACCGCCCCCGTACCCTATAGAAATATCTTCTCCTATAATGAAAACACTTTCGTCTCTCTCAAGTTCCTCTATCAGCGCTTCATTAATGGCTTCCACATAAGTAATTTCTCGCATGACACAGTCCCCCGAATTAATGAAGTTGGTCAAACCACTTACAGTGACACCAAAACGAGCCATTTAAATCTTACCAAGATAATCGGATCATAATCAGTTCTCATCTCACTACTCCTTGGTCATGTCGAATTCTCGGACAGCCTCCCGGACTGGCTGCGCAGGTTGGTATAATTCTATGGTCACGTCGTCCGGGCCATGAAAGTAGCAGACCATGGGTCCGTTTTCTCTGCTTTGTAAAGGCGGCGAGTTGAAACGATAACCCAGCGCCGATATTTTCTCGTATTCGTGCTCGATGTCGGTTACCAAAAAGCATATATGCACCAGACCGGTTTGGTTCTGTTTGACCGGACCCGAAGAGGGATTTTTGTTTGCGTAGTCCACCAACTCTATCCTGACCTGCCCCTTTTTGAGAACGCACACGTCCAGCTCCGCATTCTCCACACCGCTTATGCGGCTGGGGTATTCACCTTTATGATGAGCGCGATAGTCCAGCTCCATCCCCATAACCTTGGTGTAAAAACCAACCGACTCCTCGATCTCTTTTACTCCGATAGCCACGTGCAAAAAGTTCCCGATCATGTCGCCGCCCGCCGTGTGCAGATGGTTATTTCCAATTTTTGCTCTGGTAATTAGCCACGCGCCGGTAAATTCCACTTTCAATCAGCAGAGCCACCGTATCCGAAAAGATCTCATACCCCTCGCTATACATCCGGTGGTTCTCCATATTGGGATCGATCTTTGCCGAACGGTGAACTGCCTGAGCGACACCCTCCTCCACAGAGTTGAAGACGCCGCAGCCCGCCGCTCCAAGAATAGCCGCGCCAAGAGCCGTACATTCCGCTTCCTGCAAGGTCTCCACGGGTCTGCCGTAAATATCGGCCTGGATTTGATTCCAGACTTCGGATTTGCTTCCTCCGCCGGTAACGCGAATCACTTCAAATGGTTTGCCCAGAACCTCTTCCATGCTTTGAACAACAAGGTTGGTCGCCAGGGTGATTCCCTCCAGAACGCCTCGAGCCATGTCCCGGCGGTCGTGAAAAAGGGAAAGTCCCAGGCTCACACCCCTGGCGTCATGGTTGTATTTAGGCGTCAGAATACCGTAGAGAAAGGGAAGAAAGAGAAACCCCTTCGATCCGGCCGGCGCCTTGGCCGCCTCGAGCGTGATCAGGTCATATACATCCAGCCCCAGGTCTTGGGCCGCGCGTTTCTCAGGTTGTCCGTAGACGTCGCGCCACCACTTGAGAGTCGAACCAGCGGTAGCGTAGAGGCCTTCCATGTCCCACTTGCCTGGAATGCCCGAACCGCCCATGAGGACTTTCTGCCCTGGATCGTCTTTGCGCGAGTCAATGTGAGCCACCATCACCATTGATGTGCCTATGGTGATCTCGGCCATACCCTCCGCCATGACCCCCGATCCAATCGCCGCGCACTGCTGGTCGCCGGCCCCGATGGCAAGGGGCGTCCCGGGGGCGAACCCCGTCTGGGCCGCCGCATCGGCTGAGATCACTCCAATCTGCTGAGCCGGTTTTCCCATGGGAGGCAGCTTGTCCAGGGGAAGGCCGATTAAATCGCACAACTTTTGGCTCCAACTGAGATGCTTCACATCCATCAGGCCGTCAAGGGTTCGGGAGGCTGGATCCGTACACAGTTCTTCCGCTCCCAGTTTGTGCAGAAAATACTCCTGGCCGTTGAGAAACTTGTAAGTGGCGTCAAACACGGCGCGCTGATTGTCGATTATCCATTTTATTTTGGGATATGCCCAGATGGCGGTCGGGGTCATGCCCGTTATATTGCAGTATTCTGGCGCCCCGATCTCAGAAACAATCCACTCAACTTCCTTGCCGGCCCGCATGTCCGAGTGGACTATGGAGCTCGTCAGAGGTTTCAGGTTCCGGTCCACCGGCAGGAATGTGCCTCGCTGGCTGGATAGACCTATGGAGGATATATCCCTGGGGTTTATGCCCGCAGCGCTGATTGCTTCGCGGCATGACTCGCAGATCTTGGGCCACATGGCCTCCACGTCCTGTTCCATCCATCCGGGATAGGGAAACAGGCAGGGGTATTCTCGATAACCCAGGCCCACAGGTCTCCCTTCGGTGTCCACTATAAGGGTCTTCGCTCCCGTTGTGCCGATGTCAAGGCCGACGATGTATCTCTTGTTGCTCATTGGCTTCCCTCGTTACCCTCTATTAGGATGCGAACCTGATTGTGGGGCGGATACCCCGGGGCCCCGTAACTCATGTCGTCGTTTCAAGCCGTAGCGTCTCCGCTCAGTTCGGCCAAATGTTTGAAAATCTCAAGCATGGGTCCGTCCAGTATTTCTTTCCTCTTTTCATAAATGGCCCGGTAGGCTTTATGGTGTTGAGCCGTCGGAGTGTATCGGGCTTTTTGTTCCACCCACCGGCCGGCGCTCTGTTTGAGGTCCTTGATCTCTCCCACGCCGTACGCCGCCAAAAGGGCGTTTCCCAATACCGCCCCCTCGCTTCTTTTTAAAGTTATATAAGAGGCGTCCAGTACGTCGGCCTTGATCTGATTCCAAATGGGACTCTTGGCGCCGCCGCCGGTGCACACCACTTCCTTGATACCAATGCCTTGCTCGCGGAAAAGTCTGACCCAGCTCAGATACTCAAAAGCGATGCCTTCGAGCATAGAGCGCCACATGGATCCCACGTTGCTGGAGCCGAAAAGGCCCAGCCAGGCCCCGCTGGCATTCGGAAGGGAGGCGTCTCCACCCTGTAGATAGGGAAAAAACAAGGACGATGAGGAGCCAAGCGGCGTTTCCCCGGCCAGCTTGTCCATCCGTTGGAAGAACTCATCATCCTCATGCCTCTTCATCACCTCTTCCTTAAACCACCCCAGGCTCAAACCTCCCGCGCGTATATAACCCCAGTAGAGATACTGGTCCTCCATGGTTGACATGGAATAGATTATTCCGGGCCTCATCGTGATAACGTTGTTGATCCTGTTGACATTAACCGTAAATATGGAGGCCGTTCCCGCCACGTCCGAACAGCAACCCAAATCTGTAATGCCCGAACCCAGAGTTGACTGCATGATGTCGCCCGAACCGGCCACAAGGGGTATTCCTTCACGCAAGCCCAGCTCATGGGCCGCTTCTTTGCACAGCGCGCCCACCACCTTGGCCGGGTTGACCACCTCGGGCAGCAATTCTCTGGGGAGCCCGAGAAGGTCAAGTTGGCGCTGTGACCAGTCGCGTCGCGACGCGTCGTAACCTATGATCCACCCTGAAAGGTTTCCCCAATCGAGGTATGCCGCATTTGCATTGAAACCACCCAGCTTTCCCATCACGAAATGAGAGTTGGCAACCACTTTCTTACTGGCGGCGATTAAATCAGGCTGATGCTTCAGGAGCCATTTGAGCATCACCGGCGGCATATAGGTCCCAACTTCACAGTTGCCGCTTTCTTCGATCCAAACTGGCTCCACGCTTTGAGAGATTTCCTGGGCCTCGGCAGCGGAACGGCCGTCCAGATAAAGCATATAGGGCCCAGTAGCATTCCAGTCTTCATCGAT
>JBEKQE010000078.1:0-22496 GCA_049520035.1 Syntrophobacteraceae bacterium
GCCCGGTCCACCATGCGGTGAAAGTGGACCTCGCGCACGTCGCTGTTGTGGGCATGAACGATCCAGTCTGCGTCGTAAATTCTTTTTATTCCATAGAGGGTCCCGATTTCGGTCTCGATCTCAACTCCCTCGTCAACCGGAGCAACGCCCCTGGCCTTGCCATTAAAGTACTCGTCGAGCTTGTAACGGCGGATGTACTCCTCTGTTTCCCTAAATCGCAGGCCAACCCCGGCGCGAAGGCGTATGTTTTTGCATCCGGTACGCTCCTCGATGACATCGCGGATAGTCTTGAGCATCTCCGCGTAGGGGTCGCCTCCAAGAAGGGTGAAGCCGTGATGAGACGAGCAGATGTTTACTGAGTGCTCGGGCTTTATCCGGCTCATATCGACGCTTTCGAGGGCCTGTTCGGTGCGCCTGCGGACCGCGACTATGCCCTCATCTCCCGGATAAATCACGGGGGGCAAGTCTGGAAAGAGTTCACGCAGGGTCACGGAGGTCATTCCAGGCAGTTCGCTCACCCTGGTCTTAACTAGGGACGAATCAATACCATACATTGATTGGCGGGGTGGAATGGGTGCAATCGGGGGTCGCATAGCTCACTACTCCCTTCCTTGAAGCGGTGCGCTCAACACACGGTTGAGAAGTTCGATGTCCTCGTCAAAATAAAATCCTCGGGACGCATATTTCTGTTTCACGTGTTCGGGAATCTCCCAGGCGGTCACTGTGCGGCCATACCACTGCCAGCCTCCCGGCACAGGCACAGGCTGGATTCCCGCTGCTTCGAGCAGCCGCAGAATGGGTTGAATGCATTCGACTTTGCACCCGGTCCGAATACCTGTCATGTAGGAGATATCGTCCGGTGTTTGAGCCCCGAGCAAAATGGCGCCCGCGACTTCATCAGCGCGTGTGGCCGTGCAGAAGCAAACGATCTGTTCGGGGTGGAACTTCGCTTTGAGGCACAGTTGCGTAATCTTTTCATAATTTAGTCCCTCCAGGTCCACCCTGGCCATTACCGGCTCCGGGCGATCGACCATCATAATCGCATATTCGGGGCACCTCTGCTCACAGTCAGCGCAACCCCTGCAGCGATCAAGGTCGGCTACCGCCAGTTTCTCTTCCATCTTCATTGCAAGGACCGGACAGACCCGCACGCATGTCTTGCACCCTTTACACTTTTCAGAGTCGATTACAGGCATTAGAGTTACCAGCTTCATTTTGCGCCACCTCCTTTTGTTGAGCCATTTCATAAGCAACATCCAAAATCATATCTTCCTGACCGCCTACCATTTCCCTGCGTCCAAGCTCCACGAGTATATCTCTCGGATTGAGGCTGTACTTTTCAGCGGCTCGATAGGTATGCAGCAGAAAGCTCGAATAGACGCCCGCATAGCCCTGAATCAGCGAGGCGTTCCGAATGACCTGCGGCCTGTGCATCATTGGTTCCACTATGTCTTCTGCAACATCCATGATGCCGTAAAAATCGATCCCGGTCTCGAAGCCCGCCTTGCTCAAAACACCGGCAATTACCTCGGTCTGGGCATTACCGGCGCCTCCCCCCAAACCGCGACAGGTGCCGTCCAGGTAACTGGCGCCGGCTTTAACGGCTGTCAGGCTGTTTGCAATGGCAAGACCGAGGCTTGCATGGGCGTGAAAACCGATCGGAACCGAAACGGCATCGACAAGCGCCTCGATCCTGGCTTTGACGTCGAAGGGAAGCATGGCTCCAGCGGAATCGGCAATGTAAATTACATCGCACCCATAGGATTCAAACAGCTTTGCCTGCTGGACGATCACCTCCGGCGGACGCATGTGGGCAAGCATCAGGAAACCGAACGTGGTCATGCCAATTTTTTTCCCAAGGCCGATATGCTGCTCGGCAATGTCTGCTTCAGTGACGTGTGTAGCCACTCTGACCGCCCTGGCGCCGCAATCGGCGGCCATTTTAAGGTCCTCCTGGGTCCCGATTCCCGGAAGCAGCAGCACGGTGAGGACTGCGCTTCGAATTACTTTCGAAGCGGCACGCAGTATTTCCTCATCGGTGAGCTTAGCCTTCCCGTAATTGATTGAGGATCCGCCAAGCCCATCGCCGTGCGAGGCCTCAATGAACGGGACCCCTGCCTTGTCCAGCCCTTCGGCAACCGCAGCGATCTGTTCCCCGCTGAATTGGTGGCTGACCGCATGGCTGCCGTCCCTCAAGGTGGAGTCCACCACCCGAATACACCTGCCCATGTCCTGCATCATCACCTCCCACCCAGCATGCGCACCGCTAGCGCCTCACCAACAGCGGCCGCAGCGGAAGTCATTATGTCCAGATTGCCTGAATATTTGGGCAGGAAGTCCCCTGCGCCTTCCACCTCGATAATGGTGACCACCCTGTGATCATCTACCGTCGGTGGCATTCTGAGGCGATAGCCCGGCACGTACCGTTGAACGGTCCTGACCATGTCCTCGACAGAAGCCCGGATTGCACTCTCGTCCGGATTCTCCACCTCTGTGTAAACCGTATCTGTCATCAGCAAGGGAGGTTCGGCAGGATTCAGTACGATTATTGCCTTGCCCTTTTTCGCACCGCCCACTACACAAAGCGCCCTGGCGGTGGTCTGGGTGAATTCATCTATGTTTTGCCTGGTCCCGGGACCTGCGCTTTTGCTTGCAATGGCGGCCACAATTTCCGCGTAAACGACCCCGGCAACTCGATTGACAGCGTGTACAATTGGGACGGTCGCCTGCCCGCCGCAGGTCACCATATTGAGATTGGGGACATCTGAAAGCCCGCTGAGATTGACTGCCGGCACCACATAGGGTCCTATCGCTGCCGGTGTGAGATCCACCGCTATTTTGCCGGCCGCTTCAAGAAGCGGCGCGTGAACCATATGAGGCTTCGCGCCCGTTGAATCGAACACAATGCGAATTTGCGGATCATCGATAATCGGCCCGATTCCGTCCGTCGTAGCACGGATTCCCATGGATTTTGCCCTCCGGATACCGGGTGAGTCGACGATGCCGGCCATCATTTCCATCTTCAGACGCCGGCTTCTCATGATCTTATACATGAGGTCGCTCCCAATGTTTCCGGGCCCCAGAATCGCCGCTTTTATCTTATCCACTTCTTTGTATATCCTCTTTGTATTAGCTCTTAGACGAACCGGACACCTACCGTTCCAAGCCCCTGGAATGAGATTAGAAAGCAGTCAGCCGCCCGGGCATCGACGGCGGCTGTTAGGGCGCCCGACAGAATAATCTCGCCTTCCTCAAGGGCGATCCCGAATTCTCCCAGCTTGTTCGCAAGCCAGGCGACCGAGGAGGCCGGATGCCCCATAACCGCCGCACCGGCGCCGGTATTGACTACTTCGCCGTTTTTCTCCATAACCATTCCCAACAGCCGAAGATCGACTTCTCCGGGACAAATCAGCCGCGAGCCCACCACAAACCTGGCGCTCGACGCATTGTCTGCAATGGTATCGGCCAGTTTTATCTTCCAGTCCCTCACCCTGCTGTCAACAATCTCTATGGAAGCCATTACCCCTTCGGTTGCCCTCAACACGTCGGCAATATTCACACCCGGGCCTTGAAGCCTCTTATTGAGTACAAACGCCACTTCCCCTTCAACCTTGGGCAGCAGGAGCCGGCTGCATGAAATCGGCTCTCCTTCACGCACCAGCATGTGGTCGAATAGGTGTCCGTAATCGGGTTCATCCACACCGATCAGCTTCTGCATTGCGATTGAGGTCAAACCGATCTTTTTGCCAACCACCTTTCGCGAATCCCGCTCGCGTTGAATCGCCACCCCTTCGAGTTGAATCGCATAAGCCTGCTCAACCGTTAACCCGGGGTAGATTACCGTGAGCGGGTCAACCGGAGTTGCGTTCCTTTCAGCCTGATAGAGCTGCTCTGCAATGGCCTTGCTATTGTGCATGTACACTGCCTCCCTTGCCCGTATGGTTTAGCCAGCGCTCCCTGATGACGGAAGCTATGGATTCGGCCAAAGCAGCATCGCCCAGACCGGCTTTGAGGCCCTCGATCAATGCGCGGCTGCCGAGGCGCACTTCGGCGTGAGGACCGGGAAGCGAAACTATCCTGCATATTCCGACCCGGCCAACGGCTATGCGCACACCCTCTTTATGATGACGCTTCATGTCGGGAGTGAATTTAAGTATCCAGGGGGTTGCGGCATGAGGGTCGAGCTTAAGGACCGCCTCCACACTGTGGTCCTTGCTCTCGGCCCCTACTCCTCCGGTAGTGATGATGAGACCGAAACCCCGCATCAAAGCCGCCTCGAGCGCGGATACCGCAACGGGCACACTGTCCTGGATAATTCCTCCAAACTCCGCCCTGAATCCGGCTTCTGTGAGCGTTTCCACAAGATACGGCGAGTTTGTATCCTCGATTTTTCCAGAGATCACTTCTGAGCCGGATGAGAAGACGCAGGCACGCTTGGCAACGGCATCGGCTACGGCCTGACCAATTTCGGCAGATCGGGAAATAACCTCACGGGCAGCTTCCGGATCGAGCGCAATCAACCCAAGGACCCCTTCGGAGTGAACGGATGCGCCGGGGTGAAGACTAATCCCCGGCACCCCGGCTAAGCTCCCAAGGATTTCCCTGGCTTTTCCGGCAACCGATTCGGCAGATATATTCTTTTTAAGCACATCGAAAGCAATGATGCCGGGCTGCACGTCGACGACCATTATCTCTCGGGAATCGAAGCCCAAGGCTTCAGCCGCAGCCGCAGCCGTATCGTCCAGGTTTGCGCTTTCCAGTTCGGCCCCTTCGACCCAGAAAGTGGTTTTTTCAAGAAGGTTCCATTCCATGCTAAAATTCCACCGCAGCAACTCATGTCCCGTTGGGACACCCGGAGACGCAGGAAAAGGACTTTTCGAGACAGAGACGCAGAGTACGCAGAGATCAGAATGACTCTACGCTCCGCTTTATTCAATTGTTTTTCTCTGCGGCTCTGCGGTAAATATTTTTTGGTTGCACGTCTAACCGGAAATCGACAATGGGCGCGTCGATGATTGCCCTCCCGATATCAATTATGTCCGCACCGGCGGCTACCACTTCTTCCAGCCTCTCCGCGGTGACACCACCTCCAAAAGCAATTTTCACCCGCTGTCTGAAACCATGGCGGTGGGTGGCTTCCACCACTTCCAGAAGGTCTTTCACACTTCCGGTATCAACCATCAGCACGCCGGCCCCGGCCCTGCAGGCCAGCACCGCTTCTTCGACAATCGGGCCGGTCTCCCCGCGAATCTGCACGGCGACAACGCGTCCGTTCATCGAGTACGCTCTTCCGACAACTTCTGTTATTCCCGCAAACATCCGGACGAAGTTCTTATCCAGGTATACGAAAGGCTCATCAAGCAGCCTCACACAGGCCCCGCCGATCGCAATAGCCTCCCGAAGCTGTTTTCGTATTTCAGGGACCACTTTTTTCCAGGCGCCACAAACGATCCGCGCCCTTCCGCCGGCCAGGCCGGCAAAGCGCCGGGAGGCCGTTGCCACTCCGGAGGGTTTTCCGACACAACCAAGAAGTTCTTCCTCTGCCCGCGCAATCTGTTCAGCCGTCCCCCGCAGGCTCAAAACGCAGACCCCGGGTTGGAGGTCCGAGCCGTCGGGGATATGGGTCAGGACTGAGAGGCCCAGTTCCGATGCGCGGTTGAGGGCAAAGGTTGTGCCGGCAAGAATGCCTGATTCGGCTGCTGTGAGGTTGGCCGCAAAGAGTTGCCCGTTGAGCGGTTCAAAAAGGTAGAGCCTGACGTCCATGTGTCGTTCCGTATTGTCGTACGGCGTTCGGCATCTTCGAACTGACGTAGCGTACCATTGAGTATAAGCAACGTCAAGAAAAATGTGCCACCAGAAAGTCTGTCAGCATACAACCCCGGATCGTGGAGTCAATTGATTGTTAAGGGCTTGGGACTTCGAACGATATCCCAGGCAGGCTGAGATTTCTTCTGCCGTTTCCCTGACGCGTTTTATGGCTTTTTCCAACCGCTCACCTTTCATACGCGACACTGGGCCCGAAAGACTTATTGCGTATATTACTTTCCCGGTCTGATCCTTTATTGGAGCAGCCACGCACCGAAGACTGTCCATTATTTCCTCGTTATCGATTGCAAAACCCTGCATCCTGATCTTTGTCAACTCATCTTCGAGTACCTCCATATCGGTCAGTGTGTTCTTAGTAAATCTCCGGAGGCCTTTCTCATTAATGAGTTTAAGTCTTTCCTCGGGCGAAAGGTGCGCCATGAGCACCTTGCCGACCCCGGTGCAATGGGCAGGCAGCCGCATCCCGACCTGCGAGGCGATTCGCAGAGACCGGCCGGATTCCCTCTTGTCAATGTAGAGGACTTCCAGTTTGTCGAGAACGACCAGGTGGACTGTCTCGGCCAACTCCTCAAGCAGTTTGTTAATATAGGGGGCAGCGACCGTGCGTACTTCCCATCCCTGGGCAACAATGTGACCCACTTCAAAAAAACGCACGCCGAGCCTGTATTTGCTGCTGAAAGTGCTTTGTTCGATGTAGCCGAAATCTTTGAGCGTCGAGACAAGACCATGGACCGTGCTTTTAGGCAGCGAAAGCCGTGCCGCGATTTCGTTCAAGGCAAGCTCGCCGCGCGCTTCGGCAAGGATGTCTACAATAGTGAGGGCGCGCGCGACCGATTGAATTCTGGAATTCGATTCCACAGAAATCCTCCATCACATTTACGGCATTATAGCATCGGGACCGGAGGGGGTGCAATTCGATAATGGCGAAGGCCGTTCGAAAATAGACCTCCGGTGAGCGCTCTCAGCCAAGGACCGTATAACATGGCCCCAACTGATGCACTGCAAGGTATTCGGAGATGTTGGCGTTGGTGCTTCGGTAGAATATTGAGAAGAATCACTCCTCTTAAAGCTGCCTGATATCAAACATCCAGCACGGTGTACCGGCCGTATGGCACAAAAGCCACCCTGGCAGAGGCCCCGTGCCGTTTGAGGGCCTCGTCGAAAGCTTCCCGCAACGAATCGGTGGCATTGAGGCCCACCGACCGGCACATCTCCAGGTTCTCTTTGTTGGTGACAATCGCCACATTCTTACGGGTCATAACATCGTAAATCTTCCACCAAATGCAACCGGCCCAGAGTTCCCGATCCTTAGCGTAGAAGGCCTTGAGGGCCTTGACCTTGTTGTCGGCTGAAGGGGGCATATATGCCTGCATCAGGTCCATCAGGGCGAAGCCGGGCCAACCGCCGTAACCGGGGCACGGGGTTGTCTGAATAATGGTGCCCCCGTCTTTGCAGATAGGATCACAGTTGACCACTGCCCAACCGGTGTGAAAAAAGAGGTGGTTGGTCGGGGCGCTCGATCCTGTAATCACGATGTCGGCCGGAGCCCCGGCAAACAGCGACGCATCGAAGCGGTAAACTTGCTCGTAGGCCCTTATCGACGCCAGGTGAGCGTCAATAAAGTCCCCTGCGCCTATATAAGTTACTTCAAAACGGTTATCGACGATTGCAAAGACGCCCATATCAATGCCTAACATAGAAGCTGCCTCATACTTGTCTTCCTGCATGTGGCACTCGTTATTTCCAGGGCAGCAATCGTCAGGCAGGGAGAACATATGGTTCATCTCGATGGTTTCGTTGCCCGATACGGCCGGAATCACCATGCCGGACCCGCCATACCCCCACAAAGTTGCCTGAGTGGTAGATATACTGATACGGACATCCGCTTCTGCAACAGCGCTCAGCACAAACAAAGGCACACCCCGCGATGTTATCCCCAGATAGGTATAATTCTCAGGTTTACTTACGTCGTTGCAGACAACAGGGATGCCGCTGTTCAGAATGCCTTTGCCCAGCTTGTGTTCGATCTCCTCGGGAGTGAGTGGCGGCACTTTTCCACAGCCGATGGCGATGGTGGGCGTCCCTCCCGCTTTCCGCACAGTTTCAAGGATCGGCGGGAGCATCCGGTCAGCGGGTGCAGCCCGGAATTGGTTTTCCGTAATTATGGCGACCCTGTCGCCTTTTCGAATCAACCGGGAGAGGGGTTTGCTCCCCAGCGGATGTTCGATCGCGTAGGCAGTGGCCGAGCTCACGTCGGCCAGGGCGAAAGGTTCCTCAGGGACAAAGGACTCGACCAGGTTTTGCTCCGGTATTTCCAGGTCCAGCAAAACGCCGATCTCTTCGGCTGTTTCAAAGGGGACTTGGATCTTTGCCACGTTGCACCTCCTTGGTGAATGGGACCGGGCTTGCTTTTTGATCTCCATATGTCTGAAAATGCCAGGAAAATCTCACGTGATTCTACAACAAACGCAAAGGGCTGTACAAGGGTCATTTCACGAGGTCCCCTGGAACTCCCCCGGCCGGCGGATAAATAACAGGATTGTTCAAACTTCGATTCGGTTGTACACTGAATTCGCAAAGTCTCCCGCCGGTTCGAAGTACCATTCGGTTACAATGGCCGCATTTAAAAAGGCGGTCCTTGAGGGCGCCGTCAAATGGGGGCAGCTTATCGGGAATGTAATAAAGGAAGTGAAAAGTGAGCGACACAACGGCGAGTCTCAGCCCAAGGTTCAAAGATGCCCTGGAGTTTGCAATCTCCGTGCACGCCGGTCAAGTGCGAAAGGGCACGTCCATACCCTATGTCGCACATCTGTTGGCGGTCTGCTCCCTGGTCCTGGCCAACGGGGGGAGTGAAGAACAAGCTATAGCAGCTCTGCTCCACGATTCGCTGGAAGACCACCCTGAGAAAGTAACGGCTGTGGAGATAGAGCAAAGGTTCGGACCGCGCGTGATGAACCTTGTCGTAGCTTGTACCGATACTCCGGCAGATTACACCGGAGGTCCCAAACCCCCCTGGCGCGACCGGAAGGTTGCATATCTCGATCACATCCGATCAGCCGGCCCTGAAGGATCGATCGTCTCGCTGGCTGACAAGCTTGACAACGCGCGGGCGATTGTAGCTGACTGCCGTCAGGTTGGCGACATGCTCTGGTCCCGCTTCTCGGCCGGCAAGGATGAACAGTTGTGGTACTACCGGGAACTCGTCGCGGCCTTCCGGCAAGCGGGCGTTCGGAGCCCTATGCTCGATGAACTGGAGGGCCTGGTGAACGAGTTGAGCCGCCTGGCGGGTAATGCCGTCGTCTAACAAGCGCCTCAACCTGCCGCACGCGACGGTGCAATGCGCGCCGTTATCATCATTTAAGGAGGTGCCGGTGTACGAAGTCCGGTCGATGGACTTTGAACGGGTTTATACAAACTGTGTATTGTTAACGCGCATGAACAACATCAGGACTTTGTAAACGATGAGAACCATCCCGGAAAAAGAACGGAACACGGTAAAAGCAATAAACGAGATTGCGCGCTAATCGGGGAAGTCTCAAAATCCGGCTTCATGATCGGAATAAACCAGAGGACAATTGAAATTAAGAATTACGATTCGTAGCTGACCAGGACTATGTCCGCAGCTTGCTCACGAATAGGAATAAGCGCCTGGTAAGCTTCAGAATTGTGCCATCCAGCAGCGGAGTTTGCGTCGGGAAACAGGATCACGACGGTATCAATGTACGAATGTTCACCGCTCAACACCTTGACCCTTCGGCCCCGAAAAATCACCTCGCCTCCCCATTGAACAAGAGTAGAGGGAACCTTGCTTCGGTATTCACTCCATTTTTCGGGGTCCTTGACCGTGATATGACCTATTACGCAACCACTCATCTTCCAGCTTCCTCTCCGGTCCCGGGCCGGCCGGCAAGCCTGCCCTTCCTATTGCCCCAGCTTCATCACATACTGACCCAGCGCCATCAGCGGAAAACAGTTCCGGTAATTGTGATATCTTATGTAGAAATGTTTAGGGAACCCGGTCCCGGTGAAGTATATCTCATCCCAGGTCCCGTCCGGTTTTTGGTTCCTTAACAGGTACTGGATGCCCCTGCTTGCCTCCGGGGACTTTTCTTCATCCCCGGCCAGAAGACCCATTATTGCCCAGGCTGTCTGAGATGCAGTGCTGGGACCCTGGCCGCGAAGTTCGGGCAGCCTGTAGGAACCGCACGTCTCACCCCAGCCCCCATCCTCGTTCTGGTGGTCTTTTAGCCAGTGCATTGCCGCTCTGATACAGGGCGACTTCGGGTCCTCTCCGATCGAGATCAGCCCCCGCAGGGCGGACCATGTCCCATAAATGTAGTTGACGCCCCAGCGCCCCCACCAGCACCCATCCTTTTCCTGCAGGTTTTTAAGAAACCCCGCGCCGCGCTTTGCAGCCGGATGGCTGCAATCGTATCCGCAACGCCCCATAACCTCCAGAACCCTGCCGGTTACGTCCGCCGTCGGAGGGTCCACCATCGCTTCGGTATCGGCAAACGGGATACGGTTAAGGATTTCCATGCCGTTGTCTCTGTCAAATGCCGCCCAGCCGCCGTTTGAACTTTGCATGCTGATGAGCCATTCAATCGCGCGCGATTTACAGGAATCAAGCCCCCCGCATTTTTGCGGGCTGAAACGGTCGAGCACGTTCAAAACCACAGCCGAATCGTCAACATCAGGGTAGCGCGAGTTGAAAAATTCGAAGGCCCATCCACCCGGCGCAGAGCTATTCTTGAACTGCCAGTCGCCGCCTGTCAGTATCTGCTGGGAAATCAGCCAGCGCGCCGTTTTCTCGAGGGCCGGATGTTCGGGACTAACCCCCGACTCGAGCAACGCCAGCGCCGTAAGCGCCGCATCCCAGACCGGGGATATGCAGGACTGCATCCGCAGCCCATCCTCATCCTCGATGCAGAAATCCTCAATGGCTTTGAGCCCCTTTGCCATAACCTCATGAGAAAGCGGCAATCCCAGGTAGTGGAGCGCAAGCATCGAATAGACCATGGGAGGCTGGATTCCGCCCCAGTCGCCGCTATCCTCCTGGTGATCGATGATCCAGTCCCTGGCGGCCGCAATCGCCCTGCGGCGAAGCTTCCTGATCGGCCTTTTCTCAAGTATTTTTGCAATACGGTCGAAGACAAAAAAGAGCTTGTTTATCCGGGAATCCAGTTTTTTGCTATGCACCGGGACGAAAAGCTCCTTAAGGCAAAGAGAACCGGGAAGTCTGAATTTTGGCCTGATGCAGAGCACAATCGAAAGAGGTACCGCCGTGCCCCTGGCCCAACTGGAAAATTCGTAGACATTGAAATAAAACTCAGGCGGAAGGAGCACGAGTTCGACCGGCATAGAGGGAACCTTGTCCCAGTCATACTGGTCGAACTGCGCAAGCCACATTTTCGTGAAAACGCGGGAAGCTTCTATGCCGCCGTGCTGGAGAATGAAGGTCCTCGCTTTCGCAAGGGGCCCCGACCCCGGATTTTCCCCAAGGAGTTTAAGGGCGAAATAGGCTTCGATTGTCGTGCTGAGTTCGCCGCCGTCGCCGTAATAAAGACCCCATGAGCCGTTTTCATTCTGGTTTCCGAGAAGATACTTGACGATTCCGCTCCGCTTCCCGGCAATGGGAATGCCCAGAAGGCGCGCGAGCAAGACAAACTCGCTCGTTATAGTGACGTTTGATTCCAGTTCGGCCCACCAGTAGCCCTCGGGATATTGTACCCTGAAGAAATATTCGCTTGATTTCCGGATCGCTGCTTCTATCTGCGGTAACCAGGAACTCCGGATAGTGGCGGCCGGTTTCGAACGAGGCGAACCGGCTTCTTCGGACAATCTCACCGGCTCAGGACAACCCGCCACCAACTCCCTTCCAACCCCAATGTCAAGGTCCCTCCGAACCTCCCGCCCATCAGCAGCGCGAGCCATTGCGCCGCTATCTTTAAATGATTTCACGCTTGCCCCCAAGCACTTATTTCCGCGATCCGTCGCCCCCGTCGGATGGCGGTGATTTTTCAGTCCGGATACTGCAAGTGTTTCATAAGGTGAAATTCTCCTATGTTCATCCGGTGTTTCCGGATGGTGACTAATTAGTCATAAATGCGTCGATTTGCAAGCGATTTGAGAGTGTACGATTTCGCTCGCGGCCTTTTTGCCCTTAAGATTCAGGCCAGGCATTAGGACGGAAGACAGAGGACGGAAGACGGAAGACAGAGGACGGAGGACGGAAGACGGAAGACAGAGGACGGAGGACGGAAGACAGAGGACGGAGGACGGAAGACAGAGGACGGAGGACAGAGGACGGAGGACGGAAGACAGAGGACGGAAGACAGAGGACGGAGGACGGAAGACAGAGGACGGAAGACAGAGGACAGAGGACGGAAGACAGAGGACGGAAGACAGAGGACGGAGGACGGAAGACGGAAGACAGAGGACGGAGGACGGAAGACAGAGGACGGAGGACGGAGGACGGAAGACGGAGGGCGGAAGACAGAGGACGGAGGACAGAGGACGGAGGACGGAGGACGGAAGACAGAGGGCAGAGATGAGCGCGTTTGATATGAAATGATCGGATTTGATACGGTTTGGAGATTTTTCGACGAAACTTTGGCGCGCGAAGACCCTTCGGCAGGATCACCACTTACCTTCAGGACCGCAACATGGCAGGTAGTCCTGGAGCCGGAACAAACTGCCAGTGGAGGCTTTCAGGATACAGGTGCTAAAATCCGCCTTGATTAGTGCGGCGGAATCTGTTATTTGTACTGACTATAAAAGCCGGGATTTGAGCTTAGGGTTCCAATGATTTAGCCTCATGAAGCCTTTGGGAAATCATTTTTAACTTATGTTCAGAGCCGTATGCGTCCAATAATCCGGGGTGACAGGTTGTCTATAGCCGCGGCCTGATCCCCTGATGTTGATGCTGTTCTTTGCCGGCACTGCGCCGTCTTTGACGACCTGAACCATATCAGGGATGACCTGTTACAACCCCTATCAAAGAAATAGGGCGATTTCTGCGGATTGAACTCTGACAACCTGATGAAGAGTGTTGTCGGGGGGTGCTCGAAGCCAAATGGCGGAGTTCAGGAGCAGAAAAGCAAAGGAGATGCCGTATGAGTGTTGCAGATGCCGCTTCCGCAGCCGATGCTGTCGAACATACTGAAGATTTGGATAACAGACTCGGTGACATTGCCATTTCCACCTGGAACGCGCTTGAATCAGCCGGTTCTCCCAGCAGGACCCGGAGTGAGCCGGCTAACCCCGAGGCGGATACCGGTGAGCCTGCTACTGAGGTCTTGCTTACTGCACCGGCTTCGACGGAGTATATCCTCCAGGTTGTCTTCGAATCGACAGCCGACCCCGGGGCCATTGCGGCCATAGCCGGCGCCTGCTGCAGTACTCCGTTTGACATTCTCGGGCTGCACGATGTGACACTGGCCGGAGGGCCGGGGCTGGTTGTTCGCGCCTTCCAACCGCAGGCACGAACCGTTTCCGTGTTGCGTTCCGGTGCGGAGCATCGGATGCAGTGCATACATGCTGACGGCGTGTTTGAAACTGTCTTCTCCGGTGAGACCGAGGTTTTTTCTTACAAACTCTCGGTCGCCCTGAACGACGGCCGTACGTATGTGACCGAAGATCCCTACCGGTTCCCTCCGGTCCTTACCGGCTACGATCTACATCTTTTTTCCGAAGGCAATCATTTTCGGTTATACGACAAGCTTGGTGCGCACGTCATTGAGCACTGCGGCGTGAGGGGTGTCCATTTTAGTGTGTGGGCGCCTGGCGCCGAGCGGGTGAGCGTGATCGGAGCTTTCAATCAATGGGACGGGCGGCGCCACCCCATGAACCCTCGAGGTGTGAGCGGTCTGTGGGAGATTTTCATTCCCCATTTGGCTCAGGGGGATTTGTACAAATATGAAGTTAAGGCCCGCGGCGGGTGTTACATGGCCGTAAAGGCCGACCCATTCGGCTTCTCGACCGAGATGCGCCCAAAGTCGGCATCCGTTGTGTGGGACCTCGATCGCTACGAATGGGCCGATAGCGAGTGGATGCGCGGACGTAAAGAACGCCAAAAATTTGAAGCACCCATATCCATTTACGAGGTGCATCTCGGCTCATGGAGGACAGCACCGCACAAGGACCTCGGCCATCGCTGGCTCACATACCGCGAGCTGGCCGAGGAGTTGGTGCCGTACGCAAAGGAGATGGGCTACACTCACATTCAACTGCTGCCTGTTACGGAACATCCTTTCGACGGGTCGTGGGGATACCAGCCCGTCGGCTGCTTTGCCCCTACCTCACGGTATGGAACTCCGGATGATTTCCGGCACTTCGTCGATACCGCACACCAGACCGGACTGGGCGTGATCATGGACTGGGTGCCGGCGCACTTTCCCAAAGACGGCCATGGGCTGTCGTTTTTCGACGGCACGCACCTTTACGAACACGCCGACCCACGCCAGGGCGAACACCAGGACTGGGACACGCTCATTTATAACTACGGGCGAAACGAGGTATGCGCATTCCTTCTTTCCAACGCGCTGTTTTGGCTGGACAAATATCATATTGACGGCATCCGGGTCGATGCCGTGGCCTCGATGTTGTACCTGGACTACTCAAGGGAGCAGGGCCAGTGGATTCCCAACCAATACGGCGGGAGGGAAAACCTGGAGGCAGTGGCTTTCATCAAGCGCTTCAATGAACTGGTGCACCAGGAGTTTCCGGACGTGCTGACGTTTGCCGAAGAATCCACGGATTGGCCGATGGTTTCCCGCCCGACTTACGTGGGGGGCCTGGGCTTCGACCTGAAATGGAACATGGGTTGGATGCATGACATGCTCGAGTACATGCAAAAGGAGCCTGTCCACCGCAAATATCACCATCACCATCTGACCTTTTCCTTGCTCTATGCCTTCACCGAAAATTTCACACTGCCTTTTTCCCATGACGAGGTGGTGCATGGCAAGGGTTCGATGCTGTCCAAGATGCCTGGTGACTACTGGCAGAAGTTTGCCAACTTGCGCTTGCTATACGCCTATATGTATGGACACCCCGGCAAAAAGCTGCTCTTCATGGGCAGTGAGTTCGGACAGTGGAACGAATGGAACCACGATCACGGACTGGATTGGAGGCTGCTCGATTTTGAATTCCACCGGAACCTCCAGCAGTATGTAAAAGATCTTAACCGGTTGTACATTTCCGAACCCGCGCTCCATGAGATGGATTTCAGTTGGGAGGGGTTCCAGTGGATCGACTTCCACGATATTGACCAAAACATTGTCTCATTCATTCGCAGGGCCCGGGACCCGAATGATTTTGTCATAGTGGCATCGAACTTCACGCCGGTGGTTCGCCACGGCTACCATGTAGGAGTGTCGGCGCCCGGCGTTTACCGCGAACTGCTCAACAGCGACTCGGGACGCTACAGCGGCAGCAATACGATCAACCTCGATCCGGTCACATCGGGACCCGGAGCGTGTCAGGGGCAACCCCATTCGATCGTGCTCACCCTGCCGCCCCTGGGCGTGATCTTCCTTAAGCGCGAACAAGAAACGCAGTGCGACTAGATATTTTCAATAACTAGTCCCGGCCGGGATTTCCCGGGAAGGCTAAACTTGCCCGGAGTCCCGGCTGCGAATTGAGGAGAATAGAATGTACATTGTCCAAATCGCTTCGGAGTGTGCCCCGGTCGCCAAAGTGGGCGGCCTCGGCGACGTGGTGTATGGCCTCAGCCGCGAGTTGCAGGTGCGCGGCAACTATGTGGAAGTCGTTCTGCCCATGTATGACTGCATGCGCTATGACCAAATCTGGGGCCTGAAGAAGGTTTATCATGACTTGTGGGTGCCCTGGTATAGCGGTTGGGTTCATTGTTCGGTGTGGTATGGCGAGGTGCATGGCCTGCGCTGCTATTTTATCGATCCGCACTCGCAGGACAATTTCTTTAACCGCGGCAGCTTTTACGGATGTGCGGATGAGGCCAGGCGTTTTACCTTTTTCAGCAAGGCCGCACTGGAATTCCTGCTCAAGAGCGACCGCCGCCCCGACATCATCCACTGCCACGACTGGCAAACCGGGATCGTCCCGGTCCTGCTCTTCGAGATGTACAATCGCTTGGGGATGTGGAATCAGCGGGCCTGCTACACGATCCACAATTTCAAGCACCAGGGCGTCACCACTGAAGATGTGCTGTGGGCTTCCGGTTTATGCCGTCCAAACCACTTCATGCACCATGACCGCATGCGCGACAACTTCAATCCGGGTGCGGTGAACCTGATGAAGGGCGGAATTGTCTATTCGAATTTCGTTACGACCGTTTCGCCGCAGCATGCCTGGGAGGCGTGCAACACCGGCCAGGGTTTCGGCCTGGAACGAACGCTGCAAATTCACCGCGTAAAATTCGATGGTGTGCTCAACGGCATAGACTATAACGTGTGGAACCCTGAGGTTGACCGCCACCTGCCCGCTCATTACAACATGGAAACCGTCCAGGAGAAATATCGCAACAAAGAGACCCTGCGGGACAGGTTATTGCTGCGCAAGGACTACAAACCAATCGTTGCCTACATAGGCCGGCTGGACCCGCAGAAGGGCTTGCACCTGATACGGCACGCGCTGTTTTACTGCTTGCAGCACGATGCCCAATTCGTACTTCTGGGCAGCAGCCCGGAAATGGATATCAACGCCTATTTTTGGCATCTCAAAAGTTATCTCAACGACAATCCGGACTGCCACCTGGAGATTGGTTACAACGAAGAACTGTCTCACATGATTTACGCGGGCGCGGATATGCTCGTCATGCCAAGTTTGTTCGAGCCGTGCGGTTTGCCCCAGATGATCGGCTTGAAGTACGGCACCATACCCATCGTACGTGCCGTCGGCGGCCTGGTGAATACCGTGTTCGACCGGGACTATTGTGACGATAGACCGCCGGAGGAGTGCAATGGATATGTCTTTCACCAGACCGATTATAATGCCGTCGAATCGGCGCTGGACCGTGCAATAGGCCTGTGGCATCAGTATCCGGACGAGTTCCGCCGGCTCGTTCTCAACGGAATGCGGCATGACTTCTCCTGGAGCGGCCCAGGTGCGGAGTATATGGCAATTTACGAGCGCATCCGCCACAAATAAACGGGAATCGAAAGCATCGAGCGGCCTCTTGAGCAGCCGATCTTCAATAGAATGAAAGGAATGAATATCCGCCTATGTCCGATTTGCCTGAATACGTTGACGGCCTGCCGAACATTTCGGGAGCAGAGCAGTTGTGCGCGCAAGCCATGAGCGCCAACAAAGGGAAGGTAATCTACCTGCATGAGAGCGGAATTGATTTTGGGCGCATCCGGAGCGCGGGCGCCATTGCGCTGCACATGCACCAGCCACTCATCCCGGCTGGCGGGGTCAACCTGAGCAATGCGGAAATTATTAGCAATCTCAAATATATGATGGATAACCAGGGGATTGGTGACAACCACAACGCTTCGGTCTTTCTCTGGTGCTACAGGCGCATGGGTGAGTTTATTCCGCAGTTGATGAATGAAGGCAAACAGCCGCGCGTGATGCTGGAATACTCCGGCACTCTGCTGCATGGCCTTCGCAGGATGGGGGCAAATGATGTTTTCGATAGCCTGAAGACAATCACGCTCAACCCCGACTATCGGCGCGCAGTGGAATGGCTGGGGGCACCCTGGGGGCATGCCGTTGCTCCTTCCACCCCTTCCCAGGATTATCGCCTGCATGTCAAAGCCTGGCAAAATCACTTCGCCTCCATCTTCGGCCTCGAAGCCCTCAGTCGCGTACGCGGCTTTTCTCCCTCGGAGATGGCCCTTCCAAATCACCCCGATGTGGCCTACGAGTTTGTAAAGACATTGAAAGATTGCGGCTACCAGTGGGTCCTTGTCCAGGAGCATTCCGTGGAGCGGCCCGAGAACGGCTGGGCGCCGGAGCGCAAGCATATCCCTCATCGGCTCGTTTGCCGCAACTCTCGAGGTGAAACGGCGAGCATCGTCGCCATAATCAAGACGCAGGGGAGCGACACCAAACTCGTCGGCCAGATGCAGCCGTACTACGAAGCCAAAGGGCTTTCCCGCCTGGAACTAGCCGGAAGACAGGTCCCGCAGCTTGTCACGCAGATCGCCGACGGCGAAAACGGCGGTGTGATGATGAACGAGTTCCCGTCCAAGTACATGGAGGTCGTTCGCGAGTCTTCAGGTTCGGATGTGCCCATGGTGAACGTCACCGAATACCTGGAGTATCTCTTCTCGCTTGGCGTAAAGGAGGAGGATTTTCCCGCGCTTCAGCCCATTCTGCAATTTCGCATCTGGGAACGCTTCAAACCGGGAGACGGCCCGGAGAAGATGGAGCGGGCCATCGAAGAACTCAGAAAGGAAGACCATCGTTTCCACGTGGAGGGCGGCAGTTGGACGAACAATCTTTCCTGGGTGCGCGGCTACGAAGATGTGTTGGGCCCCATGGAAAAGGTCAGTTCCCTTTTCTTCGAAAAAGTCATCAGGCAAAGCGTCTCTCCCGATCAATACCGGTATCGAAACGCGCTGTTTCATCTGCTGACCTCGCAAACAAGCTGCTATCGCTACTGGGGCCAGGGGTTGTGGACCGATTATGCCAGGGAAATCTGCCGGCGGGCGCATGAAATCCTCTCCAGCGACTTTTAGCACCCATGGAGTAAGGTTTCTATGAGTGATACCAAGTTGCGTTCAAGAACGTGCAAGAAGCGAGCATACTAAAGTAGTATAGCCCCTTGTGGGCGCTTGGAAGTGCGCACGGGCACAAGGCCCCATGCTACATCAACTTGAACGCAACTTGGTATGAGATCCTTGAAGAAGACCGGCACAACGCAGAGGTTTTCCTCTGGTGCTGCAAGCGCATGGGTGAGTTCATTCCCCGGTTGGTGGAGGAGGGCAAAAACCCGCGGATTATGATCGACTACAGTTGCACCCCGCTCCATGGGCTTCGCCAAATGGCGGCCCACGATGTGATCGACTCCCTTAGGACCATCACCTGCGACCCGCGCTATCGAAGGTGCGTGGAATGGCTGGGCGCTTCGTGGGGCCATGCCGTCGCTCCATCCTCGCCGCCTCGAGACTATCGCATGCATACCAGGGCCTGGCAGCATCATTTTTGCGCCATTTTTGGGCGTGAGGCGTTGAGCCGGGTGCGCGGGTTCGCGCCCTCGGAGATGGCTCTGCCGAATCACCAGGATATGGCTTACGACCTTGTGAAATCGGTCAAAGAGTGCGGCTGCCTCTATATGATTGTCCAGGAACATTCAGTGGAGCGCCCCCACGACGGCTGGGAATCTCAAAGGCTGCGTCCCCACTTGGGAGCATCGTTATCGAAATGCCCTGTTCCACTTGCTGATCGCGCAAAGCAGTTGCTTCCGCTATTGGGGACAGGGACGCTGGACTGACTATGGCGTCGAAATCTCCCGCCGCGCCATCGAGATACTGACGCACGACTTTTGAAATTGTTCCCGCAGTGCATGGTCCGCAGATGACGCAGATTTTCGCAGAGTTGCAATCCCACAGTCCAGGCCGCATATTCAAAGGACCCTTTCCACGCTCCAGGCAACCGAGTTTCACACTCCCCAAAATCAATTCTCTCAGCGCAACGAGCCCGCTTCAGAGCTTGTCAGGACACTAAAATCTCCGGAGATTCCAATGCCTGAAACCATTCTGGACATCAAATCGGCGCCATCGAAAACCCATGCACTCGACGAATTCGACCCGCCTGTGTAAGTCCCTGGAATTGTGCCCTTTTTATGATTGTGTTTGCCTATATTGCCAAAACCCAGCCCCATGAAGGTTCACAAATGTGACGGACATGGAAAGGTTGATCGCGCCCCTGTGAAGTCAATGTTCAGAGGAGAGACATCGACACTTATGTTCACGCAACTGAGCTGCGGTGTTACAGCTGGATCGTCTCCACGAAAAGGGCAGGACATCTCGGCCCTGCCGTTTCCCAACTTGCTCGTACACTAGAAGATTGAAATAAGCGGTAAACGGGCTTGTCCCGCTTATCCGCTCGAACTCTTTGTTATGCATTTCGGATTAAATCTATTCCATTATTCCATATTAGCAATAAAACACTCATTCTATCTTAATTCGAATCGGTAGTGATTTATTCTTTTCTAAACATTCGATGTTCTTTGATATGTCTGCTAATCAGGTCATTTTTTTATTGTAAGTTTGCCGTATTCTTCACCCATCAAAACGTTTTTATAGGTACTATTGTTTTCATATGGGACGGTTAACGTAAAATCCACCTTACTTTGAAATAGTAATACAATATCTGAACCGCCAAACAAGAAATATCCAAGCATATCTCCCTTCTTGACTGTATTACCCACCTTGATAGTATCTTCAAAATTAACCGATGATATCTGCGACATTCCAATCGGCAACAACGCTACCAAGCCATACTTATTAGTTTCGATAATTACGCAACCACGTGTCTCAATATTTTGCCAGCCTGGAGTGTTTGCGTCAAGAACATATCTCTTGGTCTTGGTGTCCCATGTTGTAATACCACCAGCGGCATCATCGCTCTGAATAATGCGAACTTCTTTTATTGTTCCGCCAATCGGAAAATGATAGCGGTGATAATCGTTTACATCGAGAAATGTATGCGTTAATGTTCCATTGGCAAACGTATTCTTGTACGCACTCTCCTCACCAATAAGCACAGCTATGGACTTAAAAACATTAGATTTGATTGTAATGCCTGTCTTATGCACAATGTTAGAGTTTTTGTCTATTTTCCATACGCCTTGAGGCTTTGAATCGGCAGGGGATGATACGATTGATGGGTCATTTGGAGACGCAATCGGGCGTTGAGCAGGTGATTTCAGATACCTTGCAAAAAAATCATTGAATGTTTCCCATCTTGATGGATCTTCATACCAACCTTTATGCAATCCGAATCTTTCATCTTCTAAAGCATTTTTGTAATACTCATCTTTCCACGACCCTTTTGTGCTTAAATACATACCCCATTCTTTTACAAAGTTGATTAACCATGTACGATAGGGTTCATGGTATTGTAGTGAATTATTGTAATATCCTTTATTCTTTAATTCAGGAAGCTGTTGATCATTAATGAAATAGAAGTAATCTAAACTCTGATCGATTTGATCGTACAACTTCGAATACGAAGGATTTGATAAAATAGACCACGGCATTGCCTTTGCTGCCCAATCTACAAAAATATAATATTCTTCTAACGTCTGGGCAGGATTTGTTACCTTATCTGGATTAATATTTTTTGCTATTTCAATTGAATTAATAAGCAATTGTTTTATTTCTGAATTATGTTCTACCATAGTTATCAATTGCTGTGTAATTGGCTCATGCTTTGTTTGTGCCGACTTATTGTCCTGTGCAAGAGCGTTAAAGCTCCAAAAAGAACATAATATAATAACTGTCAACAACCAGACCCGAGGTTTTTTGGTTTTCATGATCATTCCTCCCTCTATAGAAAGTTATGCTTTCAGTGATTGAATTATATGAAATAAGGGTAGAGTAGAGGGCAGGCACAACGCCTGCTCTCTACTCTACTCATACTTTTTTCACGCAAGCCGTCCCTTCGGCGGGCTCAAGACAAGCCCAGAGGACGAAAGTGGCAGGGCGGCGGCTGGCCAGGACGCCGGAATCCGGCGGTGTTTTATCGACTCCACAGGTCGAAAAGACAACGGATTATCGGCGCCGCTTTACAGTCCATGTTGCGTCAATTAATCCCTGACGGGGTTTTGGCGTCCAGGGAAAAAGCTCTGCAAGCTCACGCGCCGGGACCCGCGCCAGCTCTTTAGGCTCGAGTTTGTGCAGGCCGCCGCCATAAACCCGCCCCTCGGTCAACATGGATTCCGGCTGTATGCGATTCAGGATTTCCCAAATGCGGCGCGCAAGAGACGAATTGCCTTTAACAGGTTGCGCCAGGACGGACTTTGGATAGAGGGCCAGATAGACATTAGTGACCGTTGCGCACGAATGATTCAGGATAAACCGGAATGGCCGGCCGCTCTTGACATTGCCACGGCCCAAATAGGTGCAAACGAAAGGGGGCGGCGGCCTTTTCTCATGGGCGTACCATGGCGATCTATGTTGACATATATATCGGTCGGCAACGCCACGCTCTTTCCCTTCCTGGAGGTATAGCCAAAGGCTCTTGTTGCTTCTCTGTAGCTCTGCTTCCGGAAGGCGGCAGTCCAAAAGGAATAATGGGTTCTCAATAAGCGGATTGCCGAATTCATCGGATAGAATTTCAGTCGCCGGCAGATGTCGGGGACTCGGCAGGATTGGGTTGAAGAACTTCATCGGCAGATTACGCTCGGCAATCTGCGAAGCCGTGAGGATGAAATAACTATTATCGCCGGTCGCCAGGCCGCGGTGGATCGAAAAAAAATCCGCCAGGGTCGGAATGCTGTCGTTCGTGCGGGTTTCGGCAAGCGGAAAACGTGTCCACTTCGGCTCGGCCCGCAAATCTTTTGCGGAAACCATGCGTGATACCTTCGGTTCGGACATGCTTCCCCCAAAGCTGAATTGCACGTCATAATCCAGGGGCGGTTTTTCCTTTATGAACCAGACGACTGCCGATGATACCAAAGCATCGCCGAATTGCACGTCATGGGGGTCGAACCTGTGAATGTGAAGCAGCCTGAC
>JBEKQE010000079.1:0-22353 GCA_049520035.1 Syntrophobacteraceae bacterium
ACTGCGACAGTTTCCGGGCTCATTTCTGCCTCCTTTTTCTGTTTCACTAGAAAAATCAGGCAGATAATTTACCCTCTATGCTCCTGGGTCAACCATCTTCTCGTTACGTACAGTACAACAAAGTGTCCCGTTTTTCACTTGCTTTCCCGCTGTTCTTGCGTCGCTGGAAATTGTGCCGCTTGCGGTACGAGCGAGCCAAGCAAGCGTTGCAGTTAGGCCCCTGCATGGCGCAACCATCTTCGCACCGCGCCCTCGCGGCGCGTCAGCTTTGAGCGCGGAAGTGGGCGTTACCGGACGTCCGAGACTGCAGGCTCGGGTAGCGTAGCGCGTAGCACGCGGTCCGCCGTCAGGCAGATTCGCCCAATTCTTAACGAAATAAAGGCGTCTCTCCTCGAGCTCATGGAAGTTTGCTCTTGTGATTGTCCGCGCGCGCGATCTGGGAGGGTGTCAATTCTTTGATCAGGCTCCGGCAAATATGCCACGTACTTCATGCGCCACTCGTGGAGCAGGCCCGCTGCTTTGAAGGCCCTATAATCATTCGCCATTTCGGCGTGCATTATGTTTATTGGTCTAGCGGGCTGTTTATGAATCGGCTGCGGGGCGTGGCACCTGTGCAGCACCATGATCCGGCGCGGCTTTAAAAAGGGGGGAGAATTCAGCGCCCCCCTTTAAAAAAGGGGGGAAATTCGGTCCTGGTTCGAAGCTTCAGGGAGTTTCCGGATGAACTCTAACCGTTCCCGGAACTGTTAATGCTGCGCTTGGGCTACTATGGATTCACGGATTAAAACCCAATTCCTGAATTCCCCTCAATTGGCCTCAACCCTCAATCCGCTTTCGAGGGCTTTCCACTTGCGCCTGCGCTCATTTGGGCCAGTGACACGTTCAGCCGTTGAGCGTCCTCGTGTTTTATCTTCACCTCACGAGCCGCACCGTCTCTTTGCATCCAGACAGTTACGGGGCTTGCATTTTCGGAGGAAAGTCCCTTCCAGGTGAGCGAGTTCTTTTTCCCAAAGACATCCACGAACAAGACCGAATTGGGCGCCCCTTCCGGCAGGTTGGCGCCAGGTTCCACGGCCTCGATGTATTCGACATTTTCGATGTAGGCCAGGAAGCTTCTGACCGTCCAGGGCTTTTCAACGGCCTTGGGAGCAGCCGAGCCTTCCTTTTCCCCCCAGGTGTTGTCGGCCATCCAGACCAGGTTCCCGCCCCCATTGTCCGTTTTCCATGTAATCTCCCTTATGTCCGCAGCTTCCGCCGAGACAAGAGAACGGTCGGCGAGCGATACGATAGAGCGCGGGATCGAGTCAAGGATTTGGGAGGCAACCAGCACCGGGCCTTCGATTTCGGAGCAGGCGGCAATTGCCGTTTTTTTAGCCTGATCGGCATCTGCGATCTTCAATTCGGATGTTTGCCCATCCTTGAGATGCAGCCTGACCTCGACCTGGACTGAGGACGGCATGGCATCTTTTTCAGCGAAATCCGCAGCCCGCAGCCAATGCAGTCCATCAAGCAGGTTTTGGACCTTCCTGGCTTTGATTTCGAAGTCGGGCCGGGATGCCGATTTCCACTGTTTTGCCCCACCCTGCCGATCGAGGCTGAATCCATCTCCGTTCCGCCATTTCACATCCAGAGCGCTAACCTGGTCGGGCTGCCATGTGAAGAGGTCCTTTCTGCGGAGGTCTCTCAGGCTCAGGTTAAGAGCGTCATAGGTTGCACTCGACATCATGAAAACGTCCCCGCCTTCCCCCGCTTGTGCGTATCGCGAGGTTTGAGCAGGGTTTTTTCCTCCAATCCGGAGTTCGAGCCAGTCGCTGCCTGCCAGCAGGCGGACCACGAGAGAGGGCTTATTGAGCCCGAAAGCCTCCAGATTATCGGACGGTTTGCCTATTTTGCGCTCCTGCTCGATGTGCTGAAGCGCCGAAAAAAAGCGGGCGAATTCCCCGCTGTCGACATCCGAGGCAATTGGCTCGGAAATTCTCCACTTCTCCCCCTTCTCGAGGCGAATCGCATTAGTCTCCCCGGACCTGATTCCAATTTCTTTAACCGCCCCGGCGTCGAAGGCAAAAACGCGCCTGGATTCCTTTTCCTCCCTGGCCGCTTCCTTTTTTTTTGTGTCCAGCAGCAGATATATCCCGCCGATCAGCAGCAGGACGAGGAAGTATACCGCAGTAGTCCGCCATTTCATCTCTGGGACCTCCTGACCCTGTAGACGGCGATCCCGGAAATCAGGACCGAAAGCGGAACTATTACGAGAACGATCCAAAAGATGGTTGTCGCCTGAGTCCTGGTAAGCAGCAAGGGTTTGTTGGTGTTTGGCCTCTCGACCGTGATCAGGTTTGCTTCGTCGGCAAGAAAGCTGATCGTGTTGAGAAAAAAGTCTCCATTTCCATACTGATTAAAGTAGGAGTTGGAGGCAAACAGGGAGTTGCCTGCAACGACAAGTATGCCGTCCTTTCCCTGGGGGCCGTTCTCATCTTTTTGCCCGGCTTCAACCGGCTTGTTCTGTCCTGCAATGGTAGCGAGCACCACCAGGGGGACCGGACCGGGCAAGTCTGTATCTTTGTCGAATACGGCCTTGCCTTCCTTTAGCATTTCCAGGTTGCGCTCCGCCCAGGCGTTGGGGGAAGTGGAGGCGAGCACCTGCACTTCGACTCCCTGGGGCGGCTTGTCCGATGGAACCACGGACCTGGCGTCCGGATAAAAAGTAGGCTGGGCGAAATTGTCAGTAATCTTGTGCGGCCCATATTCCATTGCGACAGGTACGCGCTCGCTTGCACCGAATAAACGGCTGAGGCGGTCGACTACTACGTCCTGGCTGATTTGAATCCCGTAGCCTTCAAGAAAACCTTTCATTCCGGTTTCGGTGAGCGGATCGAGCATCAGCATGACTTTGCCGCCCCGGGCCAGGTAGTTTTTCATTATCCCCTGTTCCCGTTCGGGAATTTTCTTTCGAGGTCCGGCTATTATGACAGCAACGGCGTCCGCAGGCACATCTTCCTGCTGAAGCAGGTTGAACTCGGCTATAGCGTAAAGGTTTTTTTCGAGGGCGGACCTGGCGTTGGAAAAGCTGTCCCGCGCATCGGCGGAAAGAGAACGCTCATCATGGCCCGTGAGGAAGTAAATCTTCTTTTCCTCTTTGCGGCTGAGTTTGAGGAGCGCATTGGTGATATTTTCTTCATCGGCGGTCTGAATGACCTGCTTTTTGTCATATCCTTCAAAGACAATGGTCCCGTAGGTCTTCACATCGTAGCGGCGTGTTATTTCCGGTTGGCTGTCAGGGTCCACAAACTCGTATTTGATATTCTTGTTATAGTAGCAGTACGTATTCAGAAGGTCCTTTATCTTATCCTTGTTTTGAGCGCCGGGACCGCTGGCCGAAATGAAGACTTTGACCGCTATGGGCTTGTCTATTTCGTTCAGGATATTCCGGGTTTGTCCGGAAAGGCTGAAAGACCGGGTTTGGGTGAGGTCCACCCGCAATGGTTTCTGTTCGGCGATAAGAACGAGCAGAACCAGGATGGCAAAGAAAATAACAGTCGATGCTATTGTATTTACACCGTAAGCCCGTTTATTCATGGCTAACCTCTCCAGCGGTAAGAACTCATCTGTCTAAGCGTAAGAAAAAGGAAAAAGACCGAAAAAACAAAGTAGAAGAGAATGTCTCTTGAATCGATCAAGCCTTTGGACAGTCCCTCGAAATGTTTTGAAACCGACACATATTCCAGGATGTTTCCCAGCATCGGGCTCACCGTTGTCTTTGCTTCACCTATGAACCAGAGTACGAGCAGGACACCGAATGTAATAATGGCCGAGATGATCTGGTTGCGAGCAAGGGTCGAGGCGAATGTGCCCAGAGAGAGAAAAGCGCATCCGAGCAAAAACAGCCCCGTGTATCCGCAGAAAATCAGCTTCCAGGCAGGTTCTGCGACCAACGCTACTGCGATAACGCCCGGAAGGGTTGCTGCGATCAAGATGGCAAATATGGTCAAACAGGCGGCAAATTTGCCGACGAGGGCCGCTGCATCGGTCACAGGATAGGTGAACAGCAGTTCGATTGTGCCGCTTTTGCGTTCTTCCGCGTACAGCCTCATTGTTAAAAGAGGGGCGATAAAGAGTGTAACAATGCTGAGGTTCCACAAGAAAGAGCGCAGGAACAACTCCATCATGCTCATCTCTTTGCCGAGCTCAGGGTGTTGGGCCACCTGAAAGCTGACCAGAAGGACCTGTGTCAAAATGAAGTTGAAAAAAACACCCGAAATAAGGAGGAAAATGAAGCCCACAGCGTAAAAAATGGGGGACATGAACATCTGGTAAAGCTCTTTTCTAAAAACGGGCCAAAAACCTTTCATGATTCGGCTCCCTCCCCGGAAGGCTCTTCAGTCACAAGCTGCATGAATATGTCCTCAAGGCTGAGTTGGATCGTTCTCAACTCAAGCAGGCCGCACCCCTTCTGCACGGCCATGGCCGCAATCTCCGGACGCATGTCTGTGGACGGGTCGGTCTCTATCACAAACCTGCTTGTTCCATTGCTCACCAGCGAGACTTTCTCCACGCCGGTCATATTTTCAATTGCCTGCGCAAACTCATGGATCGGGCCGCTCACTTCCAGCACGATTTTTATTGTTTTCTGAAGCTGGCTGGTAAGGTTGGCCGGACTGTCGGTAGCCACAATCTCGCCTTTGTTTATTATGATGACCCGCTGGCAAAGCTGGGCAACCTCAGGCAGAATGTGGCTGCTCAAAAGGATGGTTCGGTCCCCGCGCAAATCTTGAATAAGGCGCCTTATTTCGATTATGTGCGCCGGATCGAGGCCGATTGTGGGCTCGTCGAGAATGAGCACCGACGGGTTGTTTAAAAGCGCCTGAGCCAGTCCGACCCGCTGCCGAAAACCCTTCGAGAGATTGCCGATGATCCTGTCGGCATTTTTTTCGAGTCCGCACGCTGAGATGACACGGCTGAGTTCAGCGTTTATTCTTTTTGCCTCAACTCCCTTGGAACTCGCCGCAAACCTAAGAAATCGCCTCACCGTGAGGTCTTTATAAAGAGGAACGCTTTCAGGCAGGTAGCCGATTTTTTGTCTGATCTGCAGGGAGTTCTCGATAACATCGAGTCCCTCTACCCTGGCCATCCCCGATGATGGAGGCATATAGCATGTCAGAATGCGAAGGGTGGTCGATTTCCCGGCCCCATTTGGCCCAAGGAAGCCGACCACTTCGCCTTTGTCGATTTGAAACGAAACATTCCTTATTGCCCCAATAGGGCCATAAAATTTTGTCAGTCCCCGGGCTTCGATCATATCGGCTCCTCATCGCTATGCACTTCAATCCATGTTCTTAAATTCGCGCCTGTCGTGTCTACCTGTGGTTCTGTGATACGAGGACTCACGGGATGATGATCCGTTGCTGTCGAGCGTCCCGGACCGTTCTGGTTCCTAGGGAGGTTGTGCATACCTGGCATAAATACTCATGCAACTCGCCGTCCGGGAGAACGAGTAAAAGCCGGCTGTGAACCGGCATAGCTCTCCTGCACCTCGGACAATAAAGGGCTGATGCCCTGAATTCTTCAAACTGTTTTGGAGCGGCGGCAGGCGTCACGTTCGACCTCCTCAACCTCTCCCGCCCGACACCGCGTCTTTATCGGGCTCTTTGCGCCGGTTCCAGGGCCACTTCTTGCCCTTGTTCCGGTCTTTCTCTTTCTCCAGCTCCATGAACTCCTTCAGCAATTCTTCCTGGCGGGGCGTAAGATGTTTTGGGATTCTCACCTCCACCTCTACAAAAAGGTCTCCTCGGCCGTATCCCCTCAATTTTGGGACCCCTTCGCCAGTGAAACGAACTACGGCCCCGGGCTGGGTCCCGGGGGCAATTTGCAGGGGTTTTGCCCCGTCCAGGGTGGGTATCTCGACCATGTCTCCGAGGATGGCCTGCAAAAAGGAGATAGAGATTTTGCAGTAAAGATTGTCGCCATCGCGCTCGATTTGGGGATGCGGGGTAACTTCGATCCTTACATAAAGGTCGCCTCCAGCGCCGCCGCGATAGCCTCCTTCACCCTCTCCCCTCAGCCTCAGCCGTGTGCCCGAATCAACTCCCGCCGGGACTTTTACCTGGACGTGTTTCCTTTGCCTGATTCGTCCCTGGCCCTGGCATTGCCTGCAGGGAGAGACCAGCACATGTCCGGTGCCCTGGCACCGGGCGCAACTCGTACTGATCCGGAAAAACCCCTGTGACTGGACCACCTGTCCAGAACCCTGGCAAGCTGGGCAGGTTGTTTCCCTGGTCCCAGGTTCAGCCCCTCTGCCGCTGCAACGGGAGCACCCGGCGAAGGTGTCTATTTCGACTTCTTTTTCTGTTCCGGAGACAGCCTCTTCGAAACTAAGATTAAGGGTAACGAGCAGATCATCACCCGGCCTGGCTGCTGTTCGCTGGCGGGTCTGACCGCCGAAACCGCCAAATGAGAAGAAATCCTGGAAAATGTCTCCAAACGAGCTGAAAATATCCTCAAAACCTCTAAACCCACTGAAGCCCGTCCCCTGCAAGCCTTCATGACCGTATGTATCATAGAGGCGCCTCTTTTGAGGATCGTGCAAAACCTCGTAAGCCTCGGCCGCTTCCTTGAATTTTTCCTCGGCCCGCTTATCGCCCGGGTTCCGGTCAGGATGGTATTTGAGCGCAAGCTGCCGGTAAGATTTCTTGATCTCTTCTTCGCCCGCTTGCCGCGGCACTCCCAGAATCTCGTAGTAATCTATTTTCCCCATCTAGACAGGTTTCCTGCTGGAGTCCTAACGGCACTATCCTTTCAGATCGGCGCTACTCTGCCTGAGGACCCTCCGGCGGCTGATCTTCCTCTACATACCGATCCGAAGTTCCATATTCGATAGAAGCGCCGTAGGAACTGACTTCATCAAGGATCTCCTGGAGGTCCGCTCTCGCCACGTCCGCCTCCTGCGGCGTCGGCTCGGCGAGAAGGGGCCCGGATTCTTCAATCGTACGGATGTTGTCCGAATTTATTGTACCTGCCGCAATCTCCCGCAACGCCATAACAACTTCCTTGTTAGCCTTGACGTTTTCCAGCGTGGACGGCGCGCCGCGGCGCAACTGCAAAACACGCCGGACTGCAAGGTGCACCAAAGTAAAGCGGCTGTCCACATTAGCGAGACAATCCTCTACGGTTACCCGAGCCATCAGCAATCTCTCCTCTCTTACATAGCTTTGGAGAACAGTAACAAAACAGAGGCTATCCGGGTCGATAGAATTGACCGTTTGGAAACGACCATTGTCAACCTGCCGAACAGCCTGAGCTTTCAAATATCCGATCGTTAGCGTCGCTTATATAAACCCGGCGCAAAGAGTTGGCAACCCAAAAGACTCCGCTCGGAAATCATTCCCTTAAGACCATTCCCGCTAAAAGGATAAAGGTCCGCTCTTCCGGCTGATTGGAGTTGGCGGGACTCTATCCCTCACTCATTTTTCAAGACTATGGGTCCGAGCTCCTCTTCTTCCGCCTCGCTGAGTTCCATCCCCTCATTCCTGGCAAAAGCGGGTGGCAGCCTATCGGTGTATATGTCGCCGCCGCCCCCTAGAATATCTGCGTAATCATCAATGCCGAGGTCGCTCATCCATAAAGGCCGTTTCTGCTTCCTGAGCTCCGTTATATTAAGTTCGTGAATATTGGGATTATCCATTGTCAATCTCCGTCGTTTGACGTGATATTAAGTTGTCATAATTTAGACGAATGGTCGGCAGCTACAAGCCATTCGTTGTATAAAGATAAGCACGCGCAACCCGAGGTGTCAAACTGGGATGGTGGATGCGAGATCAGAGGCGGCAAAGGAAAAACCGGTCCCTCCCAGAGCGGGAGGATTCAGCATGCGACTTCCGATATCCGTCCTCCTATCTCCGGTATGCGACTCCCGACGTTCTACCGTCCGACGATGATTTGCCCGTGCATTCCGAGAGTGGAATGAAAAGTCTTATGGCAGTAAAATGTGTAGACTCCCGGCTCAGGCAATTCCACATTAAAGATGACGCTTCCGCCGGGATGAGGATCAACGCTTTTGAGGACTTTCCCGCGAAGGTCCTTCAAGGTGAAGTTTTGTTCCGTGCCGGAGACGTTCTTAACTTCGATAGCCAACAGGCCCGGTTTTTCGACCCGGATTTCCTGGGGCGAGAACTTATAATTGCCGGCTTCAATTGTTATCATGCTCCCGCCGCTGCTCATCGGCGCGGCGGTCTGAACATTACCCCTGCCCGCGCATCCCAGGAGTGCCGCGGTCACCACAAGAATGACAAATACCGATCTTTTCGAATCTGGACGCATACAGCGGCTCCATGTTGGTAAGGTTTCACGCAGCCCTGTTTTTGGGCCATCATAAATTAGTGACTGTTTAGGTCTGGCGCCATGCTGCCGCGCGTCGTTTTAATTATTGACAGGACTTGGCCGGCTGCTAATTTTAAGCATTTCCGGACTGAAACCGGCTAAACCGCCGGTGCGTGGATGCATGGCACGACGAAAGTCATTATAATTGGAGCGAAACTGCTGGAATATTCAAACCGTTGCGCACAAAATATCACTTCAGGATCCGAAGATGGAAAAAGGTGTACGCATTGCCGACCTGTTTAGGAATGAACATGGTTACGTGGGCAAAAGGGCTCTCGTACAAGGCTGGGTCAGGACGAAGCGCGACTCGAAGGCCGGTATCAGTTTCATAGAGCTCAATGACGGTTCCTGCCTGAAAAGCCTCCAGGTGATAGCCGAACCTGACTGCCGGGATTACAGCGAGCTACTTAATAAAATCACCACCGGGAGCGCCATTCTGGCCGAAGGGACCGTGTCGGCGTCTCCGGGGAAAGGTCAGAGCATCGAGTTGCGGGCCGAACGGATCCATCTGTATGGCTGGGCCGACCCGGCACTTTATCCTCTGCAGAAAAAGAGGCACTCCTTCGAGTATCTGCGGCAGATCGCGCACCTTCGGCCCAGGACCAACACGATAGGAGCGGCAGCAAGAGTTCGAAGCAGGCTGAGTTACGCAATCCACCAATTCTTCCAGGATCTCGGTTTTCACTATATCCATACGCCGATAATTACCGCAAGCAACTGTGAAGGGGCCGGAGAAATCTTCCGCGTCACTACGCTCGATCCGACTCACCCCGGCGTTGCGGAGAGCGAGGACGCATACCGGAACGACTTTTTCGCAAGGCCTGCCTTTCTCACCGTGAGCGGTCAGCTTCAGGCCGAGATTTATGCTCTGGCCCTCGGGAAAGTATATACCTTCGGTCCCACTTTCAGGGCGGAGAATTCCAATACCAGCCGGCATCTTGCCGAGTTCTGGATGGTGGAACCTGAAATGGCTTTCTGCGACCTTGAGGACGACATCGATATGGCGCAGGCTTTCATCAAGAAATTGGTCGGAGTGGTCCTCAACGACTGCCGGGACGAACTGGAGTTTTTTGCTCGTTTCATCGAGCCCGAATTGATGGGCCGTCTTCAAACCGTTGCCGAATCCGCTTTCGAGGTAATCACCTATACCGAAGCGGTCGATATCCTCAAGAAATCTGCAGAGCAATTCACCTTTCCCGTTGAGTGGGGACATGACCTTCAGGCGGAGCACGAACGCCATCTAACGGAGAGGGTCTTTAAAAAGCCGGTTGTGATCGTCAACTTTCCCAGATCGCTCAAGCCTTTTTACATGCGCGTCAACGGCGACGAAAGAACCGTGGCCGCCATGGACATTCTGGTTCCCGGAACGGGCGAGATAATTGGCGGGTCCCAGAGGGAAGAAAGGCTCGAAATGCTGCTCGAACAGATGCGACTCAAAGGGATTTCGATCGACGACTACCGGTGGTACATCGAACTCAGGGAATTCGGGTCGGTTCCTCACTCAGGGTTCGGCCTGGGACTTGAACGCCTGGTGCAATTCGTTACCGGTATCCCGAACATCCGCGAGGTTATTCCCTTCCCCAGAACACCTGGGCACGCGGAGTTCTAAAGCTCATGAATCGATCGTTATCCCGGCCGCGCAACACGAGCGCCGATCCGGCGCCAGAAAAGGTTACATGTTTTGACGACCTGTCTGCTTTCATGAGCAGTTTTAGAGGTGAAATCCTAACAAAACTGTGACAAAGTGGCATTGCTCTTTTTTGTCATCGTTGTCCTGCAATCAACCCCCAACATTTCAAGGAGTGGAACATGACTTCAAAGCAGCCAAGAAAAGCAGAGGACTGGGTGGAGAGGGCCAAAGCGTTTTACACCGCCACAGGCAAAGAAATTGCTCTGGCCGAGTTTACAAACCCGCGGGGACAGTTTGTTCAGAATCAGCAGTATATTTTTGTTCTGGACCTTGATGGAAATATGCTTGCGCATGGTATGAACCAATTGTTCGTCGGCAAGAATTTCATGGAAGTCAAAGACACAACGGGCAGGAAGTTCGTAAGGGAGATCGTCAACACGGCCAGGGAAAAAGGTGCGGGGTGGACAGACTATGACTGGTCCGATCCGGTCACCAAGAAGTCTAAGCCCAAGACTCTCTATTTCGAAAAAGTCGACAACGTGATCATCTGTTGCGGCACGTACAGGGAAATGCCCGATCCATCGGAACTCGAACTGCTCTGATTACTCAGTCAACCGGCACGTCCGGCGGTTAACCGTTTCTCAGCATTCTTTTGCCTAGGCCCGGAGTCTTCCAGCAGTTCCGGGCCTTGTTCATTTCAATCTATGATATCAGCCAAGTCCTGCGGGATGAGGGACATCGAAGAAGGCAGAGAGGCCATAGCTGAAGGCCGTACGGACTCCTGGGAGCAAGTCAAAAAGGAACTCGGTCTATCCGCTCAAAAAAAGGACGCAACCGCGCCTTATTTGTACGGGAATGATGATACTTTTAAGCCATCTTTAAGGACTTAAAGGATTCCACCTGACTCCTGATTGCCCGTTCAGTCGGCAACCGTTCAATAGACGAAGCCCCGAAAAAGCCTTGAATTCCCGGCATCCTGGCCAATGCCGCGCCAACGCTGTCGGGTTCATCAAAAGGTCCGCCGTGGCAAATCACCAAGATATCTTTCCGCACTTTGCGCCCGGCATCAGCGATGGACATTACACCAGCAATGGCATCATCCAGGGTTAAGGCCACAGCGGCGCCGATACTGCCGGCCGTGGTCAGTCCCACGTGGGCGACCAGTTGGTCGGCCCCGGCTTGGGCCATTGCCTTTGCGTCATCTTCATTAAAAACGTATGGCGAAGTGAAGAGGTCGATTTCATGGGCCAGCCGTATCATTTCTACCTCTTTATCGTAGCCCATGCCTGTGGCTTCCAGATTGGCCCGAAAATTTCCATCGATCAATCCAACGGTGGGGAAGTTCTGCACCCCTGAGAACCCTATCTCCTTAAGCTGTTTAAGAAAAACGGGCATCAGCCGAAACGGGTCGGTGCCACAAACACCCGCCAGCACAGGGGTGTTTTTTACGACGGGCAACACTTCAGAAGCCATCTCGACAACAATCCCGTTAGCGTCCCCATACGGCATGAGCCCTGCCAGCGAACCTCGACCTGCCATTCGATAGCGCCCGGAGTTGTAAATTATGATGATATCTGCTCCACCCGCTTCGGCAAACTTGGCTGAAATGCCTGTTCCCGCACCGCAGCCGACAATGGGCTTACCGGATTCCGCCTGGGCGCGGAGCCGTTTCAATATTTCCTGACGTGAGATAGCCATAGCAATTGCCTCCTCTCGGTAAGATGTACAAAGCCCCGGTCATTTCTTCAACATGTCCAGAAGAGTCATGGCCACTTTCTCAGAAAATGCCGGATCATTGATGTTGTTCTCCATCTCTATCACCCTTATGCCGGGCTTCAAGTTTTTCTTGATGGTGTCGAAGCAGGCCCGGTCGGCTTCGGGGTCCCAGAACCGATTGCCTGCACTGTCGAGCATCGAAACGCCCTTGAGGGGCAAAATGACAGCCACCGGAGCAGTGGCTGCATTTGCAGCCGCTGCAATCATTTCACCCATGCGGATATTCTCGTCGACATTGGTGCGCAGCAACGTGACGTTCGGATTCCATTCGTAGAGATTGCGTCCCGCATACTTTTCAGGGATCGTGTCAATGCCCCCGAAATTGGCCATGTCCACGCAGCCCGGGACTAACACGGCAGGGATGCCCGCTCTCGAGGCCGCCATACAGCGTTCGGGGCCCGCGCTCAACACTCCGCCGCATACATTGGTCGGCCAACTCGGTGGTAGTGATGTCCATTGAGGCAGCTATATGCCCATCACTGATCAGGCTCTCCATGGTCTTGCCGCCGGTGCCGGTAGCGTGGAAGACCAATACCTCGTAACCCTTTTTTTCCAGGATGCCGCGAGCGTGGTCAACACAAGTCGTGGTGTTGCCGAACATGGATGCTGCTACCAGGGGCTTTTCGGAAACATCCTCGGGGAGATCCCTTTTGACCATCCCTGAAATGGCGCCTGCCGCGTTGGAAAAAATCTGCCGGCTGATTCGGTTGATGCCCGCTACATCTACAATCGAAGGGATGAAGGTGATGTCTTTGGTCCCCGCGTAAGCGCTGACATCACCTCCGCCAACGGTCGAGACCATCACTTTGGGGACACCGACCGGCAGGGTGCGCATTGCGGCAGTGGCGATGGATGTGCCGCCGGTCCCCCCCATGCCGATGATTCCGTGCAGTTTGCCTTCGTCATAGAGTCTGCGGACAACTGCGACAAGTCCGGCCGTCATGGTCTTCATGGCCTGGTCTTTGTGCTCGCCTGAAGCAAAGTGGGCGAGGTTGCCGCCTCCTGCTCCGGCGACTTCATCACGTGGAATATCCGCTTTGAAGGTCGGATCACCGATTACGCCGAAGTCGACAACCAAGGTTTTGAGCCCCTCTTTCTCAATGAGTTCTTTAATAAAGGCAAATTCCGTACCCTTGGTGTCAAGCGTCCCTATGATAACTACTGTTTTCGCCATAGCGCCCTCCTAAGACCACCTTCTCAGATTGCGTCCAGTGTTTCAACTCTCAGTTGTTGATTGTTTGTGTAAAACAGGAGCCGAAGTGCTGTGCCGTTCTATCGTCCGGTGCAAAAACAGCCCGATCGCAAGACCTGAAAATTCAGATTAAATAACTAAATAAAAGGATGGAGAGCCTAAAATGAAATCCCCTCATCGGTCTCAGGGCGACATGCAACAGAACCAATTCGTATTTTTCACAGCAGGATCATTTTGAGTTGAAAGACCGCCCTACTCCCTTCTGGGTGGCATGAAGTTATGATATGACATCAAGAGTCCTTGCGCAATCCATGTCCTGCTCCAGCACCGACAAAAACCCCAGGCCGCTCATGCGGGAGATTGACTCGACATGGATGCCAAATACATGAAACTCTGCTGAAAAACGGCCCTTACCTTAAGCTTTCAGGGAGTCGGCATGTGGCAGGGATTCGGGCTCTAAATGCTGACAAGAAACCGTTACAGGTAAAGGGAAAATTCAAGCCCCTTACGCCTTCCCATCACTTCCAGTAATCACGGATATTGATATTTTTCCCTCACCTCCAGGGGAATGGACCGGTCAAAACCGGTCACCGCGCTTCCTCAACCAGGCGGGACTTTCCTTATTGCCAAAACCCCCGTTCCTCTATTCCTGATCTTGAAAGCATGAAGGTAGTCGTCTCCTTCCTTTACTACTCCGAAATCGAACGTCGTCTCTGAAACTTCCACCGCCGGCGTTCGATTTGCTTGCGCAACGGTAACCTCCTGTGCCGGCATTCCATTTGTTTGTGCCGTAGCAATCTCCAGATGTCTAGGCGTGCTGTCGGGACTATCGGGAGTGTGTGAACAACCGAGGGGAACGAGAAAAAACCAAACGGCAAGTCCAAAAGCTAAAAAATTCTTCATTCATAAGCTCAGTTTGCAAAAAAGGGAGATACAGAACCATGCCTCCAAATAGCTCCTGGTCATGTCTGAAAGAGAATGGCCGAGGCAAGAAAATTCGAACGACCGGCCTCTTGCCCATGAATGTGCGAGTCAGTGTTTCACCCGGATACTTGAGTGCCGGGCACACTTATCCGGCTTCCGGCCTATTGCTTGTAGACGGCGCTGACAATGATCAAGTCATCGACTTTCTCAAAATAGGCGGTCTTAGTAAACCATTCCTTGCTTACCGGATGATACCATTTGTAGTCCACCCATCCACTGCCCTCGGCATTTGCGGTTTCGACGATCTCCCGGATAAATTTCTTCCCGTCGGAGTCCATGAGTTCTATGAAATCCTCCCCCACAAATTTTTCATTCACCCCATGGGCCAGCATAATACCCTTGGAATTCAGGACGTAGATATACAGCTCATCTTGAACAAACATCCCGCCGGGGTCTGTGAACGCCGCCAAAGCGATCCATTTACTCGAAGATTTGTAAAATGCGATTGCATTTTTTACCCATTCTTTTGCAGCCATCTGTTCTCTAGGGCTCACGGAAGTCCTCCTCTTAAGCATGAAACTTTGGCTCGAACTGAGGTGATCCAGTATCGCAAAGCTTCGGCGCACAGAAATGGGAAATGGCAAGCCACATCCCATACCCTCGAAAATTTGAGATAATGCTAATTTTCACGGAACAAAGCAAGCAAGAAGAGCGCGTTCAAAGCGAACAATGAGCCACTGAGCCCTTGATTTCATTTTTCTTTCACCCCATCCCTGACTGCTCTGTCCTCCTATGATAGACTTATAAACAACCCTGTGCGATATAGGCCGCGTAGCGCGAAGGCCGACCGCGGGATGGTCTATCATGCGCGATGGGCGTGCGCGGGAGGCCCTGCCTCCGGAGATCCAGTGCGGTATATCTTCCCTTACATCTCAAAGCTCCCATTGAATTTGCCAGATCATCGACACCCTTTTCGAGCTGATTGAACAGTCCCTGCAAAACGGCGAAGATGTTCTCAGCAGCGGTTCGGGAAACTCTCAGCGAAGGAAAGACAGGCTCGTAGAGGCAGGAATCCCCGGACGGGAGAGCCCATTACACTGTCACCCAGAAAGGTTGCGACATTCAAGTGCTCCAACGTCCTGCGGGTGGCAATGAACGGGTATGACTGAAGAATACGGAAGTTTGAACTCAACCGGATTTGCATAATCTCACCCATAAGTTATTTTCTACCGAAACAATCAGTAATGTCAAAATAGTAGTATTCGATCTTCTTTATGATGTCATCACCATCTGCTTGCACTGTTTCTATCTTGATTTTGTCATAATACCTTTCGCCCCTCTCGATTAGCTCCTGTTTAATGACCCTCCACTCGATTCCTCTCCCAAGCCCCAAATATTTCAGGTAGGCGTACTCAATGGACACATAATCATTTGGCGCTTGATACTCGATCACCACAGGATTGTCCAGCGAGTTGCCCCGGCCGCCTGAGATGGGGAGATCAACTCCAAAGTCCCTTAATAACATATGCCTGATTACTAATCCCTCTATCAACCGCTCACTCATCCCACCGCTCCTTGATCTTCGTCAAATTCCTCAAAGATCGATCTGAACTGCTCCAGAGCCGATTCCCATATTGTCTGAGCTTGTCAGGCAGTCCTCTCTTTTTAGCTGCTTTGCTTCTCGCTTTGGACACAGATTTCGCCGCCAAAGGAGCCCGCATTGTAAAACCGTATTTCTTTCTGTACCCTTAATAGTGGTCCGATAGCCAAAATTTGCCGCTTAAGGTGGCGGACCGATTACAAAATATTTCAGTCTCGGAGGGTTCAAATCCCCTCGCCCCGATTTTTTCTGCACTGTTCCGCTTCCGGCTATTATTTTTCCGGTGTCACTTTGGTGTCACTTACTACGGAAAGCTCCGTGAGGCAAGCAAGGCAGCGGGTTCAACTCCGGCTTTCGAAATGAAAAGGGCGCCCCGGCAAGTGAGCGCCCTCTGGGAATGGAGGCATTCACTCCGTTCCAAGTTACCTGACGGCTTGCTCTATCCTTGCGTCCGGACAGCCTGTGCGGTATCATCCCACAAACGGATGCCTTCCCATTAGCTCCGTATCCCGAAGGGAAGGGAAATTGCCCTAAACGGCGGGAGGGGCCTTACTTCTGTACCCCTGTAAGGAATGAAGCGTGGGGCTTCCTGGTTCCGCCCGTTGAGCCCTCTCCAAAGGCAGGTGGAAGCGCCGCACGAGGGCCGAATTTTGCTAATTCTGGAAAATAGACAAATTTTTCAGGCGACTATCAAAGAAGGAACAACCGTCAGAAACGTAAGCGTGCGGCCAACCGCACCTTCGCAAAGTACTATCCAAAAGCTGTCAGTATCCGAATTCTCTATCACCCTATCAATTCCCCCAACCTGGGGTAGCGAATGAGGTATCATGAATAGAAGGTCGATAGCCAAATATGTCTTCATCACGCTCGCGAGGACGGAGAAGTCCTTTGACAGGAACGGTGGTTTCTGGAGCGCCAGCGGCGGTCGAGACGTTCGCATGCCCGAAGCGCCGAGGTCGATGTTGAAGAAGAGGGTCCTCGAACTTTCAGCAGGCTTGATGCTGCTCTTGTTGTCCCTGCTCCAGACGGTTTCGGGTATGGCGGCGCTGGTAAACGCGGACGACCGGATTGAGACGATCTTTCGGCCTGAACTCGGGCCGAAACCCGGCCGACTGACCGTGCTGCCCGAGGATGGTCGCGAGATTTACTTCCAGGCGATCGACGCCGCGAGGCACGATATCCGGATCGAGATTTGCGTCCTCGAGGATCCGCAAATCTTGGGGCACCTTCAATCGGTTCTCCAGCGCGGCATTCGGGTTCACGTGATCGTCGATCGCGGCAAGTACGGCGACATCCCTGCAGAAGGAGCCAATCTCCAGCAGTACCTGACGGCTACCGGAGGAGAGCTTCACCTGAGCAATCCGGTGTTCCCGAGGAGTTTTCCCAAGATCATCCTCGTCGACTCCAACCTGCTTGTCTTCGGCTCCGCGTGCCTCGACGAGACTACTTTCATGCAGTACCGGGACTTCGCACTCACCAGCACAAACCGGCAGCTTTTGAGTTATCTCCACCTTCTTTTCGAAAACGATTGGGCTTACTCGGTCGCCGTGGGGCAGGAACCGCCCCCTTTCAATCCGACCCCTCAGATCTCGATGAGCGATCTGATCGTCTCCCCCGTCAACGGCGCCGAGCGACTGGTAGGGTTCTACCAGAAGGCTCGGCAAACACTCGATGTTTACACGGAGCTGCTCGGGAATCTCACGCTCGAGAGCGAGCTGGCGGCGGCTGTCAGGCGTGGCGTGAGGGTTCGCCTCATCGCTCCGGTAGAGGTGAACGGCGGTACGCCGGACATCCAGGCGCTCCAGAGCACGTCTTTGGAGGCACTGGCGGCCGCTGGGGTGCAGGTGCACGTGAGCGGCCCGAACGAGAGCGCAGAACTGCCGTACATGCACGCGCGGGCAGCGCTGATCGATGGTGAGATCGCTTACCTCGGCTCGATAAGCCTTTCCCCGGATTCGATTACCTTCAACCGTGAGATGGGCCTGATCTTGGGGGAGGACTCTGTGGTGCGGAAGCTCCAGTCGCAGTTCGAGTCGGATTATCAATCGCGGACCACGGAGTTCTGAGTGCCTGCCAACCGTGGCCACGGATGCAATGAATCAGACTGTATAAGCCTTTTAATTTATTCATAGTCCCAACGGGGTTCGAACCCGTGTCTTCGGCGTGAGAGGCCGATATCCTAGGCCACTAGACGATGGGACCGTGGAAAAAAAATGGCTGGGGGACTAGGATTCGAACCTAGGTAGGCAGATCCAGAGTCTGCAGTCCTGCCGCTGGACGATCCCCCAGTGGACCACCAAAATATCCAACCATTGCTCTAAAGTCAAGGTGAAAGCTGGCTGGATGGTACAAAGAGGAGTGAGGAGTGAGGAGTCAAGAGCGAAGAGTGAAGAGTCGAGAGTGGAGAGTGAGGAGAGAATAGTGAACAGAAAAAAATAACTCCTCTTGGTTCTATCGCTACGCGAGGAAGAGTAAAAATTTCACCCTTCTAACTTCCTCGATTTCCTTGCCGGAACGAAAAATCCCCCCTTCCCGAACAGAAGGCTTGCGTGGCGTGGAATTCTAATAAGGTGAAATTCTCCTACGTTTATCAGTGATTCTGGATGGACAATGCTATCCGGGATTCGACTTCCTCAGCTTTCTTTCGAGGGCCTGGGCGAGGTGGGAGAGCGGGTAGGTCAGGAGCAGGTACATGAAGGCGAGCGGCAGATAGGCTTCAAAAGTCTTGTAAGTAGTTGCGTTTACGACTTCGGACGCTTTGGTCAACTCCCGGACCGAGATTACCGAAAGAAGGGATGAGTCTTTGATCAGCGAGACAAACTGCCCGGTTACGGCCGGAATGATCCGTCTGAATGCCTGTGGAAAGATTACATATCTCAGGGTCTGCCATCCGGTCAGACCGGTTGAGAGCGCTGCCTCAGACTGACCCCGATCGACAGACTCTATTCCGGCTCGAACTATCTCCGCTATGTATGCCCCCGAAAACGCCGCCAGGACGACAACGCCAATTACGACGGGATTGTCCCAGCCAATGGCCGGCGCAAGGCAAAAATAGAATATGTATATCTGGATCAGGAGCGGGGTCCCGCGAAAGAATATGACATAGAGCCTGGCAGCTTCCTTTGCGAAAGCGTTCCCCGAGATTCGTGCAACTCCACCCGCGAGGCCCAGCAGGTAACCGAGGCAGATGGCGCCCGTGGAGACGGCCAGAGTATAATAGAGCCCATATAGGTAGAGCCTGCGGTATTCCCAGACGATCCGCCAGTTCCAGGAGTACTCCATCCGGCTGAGCAGCAGGTATAAACTCACGATGCAACCCACCAGTATCGCCGAGCAAGCGAAGACGTTCACCCTGTCCCGATCGCTGCTAAAGATCGTTGAAATACTTCTTTTGGAGTTCCTGATACCTTCCATCTGCTTTTATTGTCTCCAGGAAAATGTTCAACCAGTTCAGAAAATCGAAATCGCCGCTTTTTATTGCGATCGCATAAGGTTCGTAGGTGAATGGTGTGAGAATTGCGTGAGTCGTTTCCAGGTTTTGGGCGTGGTGCCTGCCGATCGACAACTTGTCGTATATAAAGGCGTCAGCCCGGCCCGAAACGACCTCCAGCGCGCACGCAGTCTCATCCTTGAACCGTTTCACCTCTGCTTTGGGGAACATCCTCTCTGTAACGAGATCGCCGGTGGTGCCCAGTTTTACCGCCAAGATTCGGCCCTCAGCGTTCAACTGACCGATTTCGGAAACCTCCGGAGCCCGTTTGTTGCTGATGAGAGCACAAAGGCCGGCCTCAAAGTATGGCTGCGTGAACGAGACGGTTTTTGCGCGCGCCGGCGTCCGGGTCATTCCGGAAATTATCATGTCTATCTTGCCTCCCTGGAGGGCGGGAATCAGGCCACTGAATTCCATGTCCTTTATCTCGATCGGGACGCCGAGTTCCTGGGCGGCAATCTTTGCCAGGTCCACATCGAAACCGATGGGCCGCCCGTCGGTGTCCGCATATTCGAACGGGAAAAATTTGACTTCCATTCCCACTATCAGCCTGTTGCGCTTAATCACCTGGTTGAGAGCGCTCGCTTCGTATATTTCAAAAGTTGTCACCGCCAAACAGGACAGGGCCGGCAGCAACACACAAATACACACAGCGATCAGACATATCTTAAACCGGCCGGCCATATTTTTTTCTTTCAGACTATGCTTTTTTTAGTATGCTGTAGGCAGTATTTACCTGTTTCGTTTTCTCTTCGGCAGCTCTCGCCAGTTCAGGTGGACAGTTCAGGCACTTATCCGGGTGATATTTTTTGACCGCTTCCAGGTAGGCTTTCCTGATTTCCTCTGGTTTCGCTCCCAAATCCAGGTTCAGGGCTTCAAGATTTCTTTTTAGTTCGGGGTCCTGGTGATGACTTATCTTCTTCCGCTCATCCCGTCCACCCGAGATCCGGTCCCCCGGATCAGAGCCAGTCCCGGACGCGATCCGGGGTCCGGGGCTCGCTTGGGCAGGCTCTTGCGGAGCGTGGAGTTCCTGCTGGCTGTGAGCTTTGAATTTTTCGAAAGCCTCTTTCGAGATACTCACCGAGTCAGTTATCCGGTAAGGGCCGGCGCTGACATTTCTTTGAACATCATAGCCGCTCTGATAAATAATTTCGGCGATTCTGACCCGGATCGGCCCCGGCATTTTCAACCCCGGTTCAAGTTATGGTTGTCAAACGTCTGTTCTCAAACGCCGGCAAAGGCATGAGGCCCGTCACACTTCAAACGCGCAACTCTTCGACCTTATGTTAGATAGGAGGGAAGCTGAACACAAGGGGCATTTTCGGGGGGAAAAATCGGGTATTGGGCCTACCCTGCCAATGGAGTTCGAGGGGGGGAATACGTTCTTCCTTTGTGTAATTCAATAGTGCGACCATAACCGATAATCTGGTATAATGAGTTGAACGGGGCCTGGAATTAAATCTTCTACCGGAGGTTAGATTTATGACCACTATAATGCCTGAAGGCGAAGCGCTGCGCAGGGCTGTAAAATGGATTTCAGCCGAGCTCAACGACAACCCGGACAAATCCGTGCAAAAACTCCTGCATGAAGCCGTCGCACGATTTGACCTCTCGCCGAAGGACACTGAGTTTCTCATGTCTTTTTACAAAAAAGGGAGAAGTTCCTCGGAAGCAAATTGATTTGCTGCGCAAAGGGGCGCGCTGAACGTTTTGATGCTCGTATGACAGACTTATATACAACCCTTCATGATGGACTTAACACTTTGCGACGTACTTCGCGGAGCGCGGAAGGCATCCGCTCGATGTGTCTATCATCCGCTTTGGGCGTTCGCGGGATGCCTTCTTACAGGCCCGCCTGCACCAGGTCGTGCAACCTTATGATTCCGGCCACCTTATCGTCGCCATCCAGTACCGGAAGCACCGATATCTGTGAAGGGCGGTTTTCCATAAGGTTCAGGGCTTCGGCCGCCATTCGGCTGTCATGAATAACGACCGGATTTCTGGTCATTAATTTATCGATTTCTATATTCAGCAGGTTTTCATGCTGTTGTACCGCCCGGCGCAGGTCCCCATCCGTAAAAACCCCTAAAAGATCGCCCATCGAAGAGACAACGAGGACAGCTCCCATTGCTTTGCCGGTCAATGTTATAAGCGCATCCCGCATGAGCGTTCCGCCCATTACCACGGGCAGATTTTCTCCCGAATGCATAATGTCCTTCACCCGGAAGAGCAACCGCCTGCCTAAAGCGCCCGAGGGATGCAGCCTGCTGAAATCTTCAGTGGAAAACCCCTTGAGAGTCAGAAGACACCCCGCCAGCGCGTCTCCCAGGACCATCGCGACAGTGGTGCTGCTGGTGGGGGCAAGATTTAGGGGGCATGCTTCGAACTCTACAGTTGCATCCAGACAGATATCACAATCCCTGGCAAGAGTGGAATTCGCTCTTCCAACTATCGCTATCGTTTTAAGGCCCAGCCGCTTGAACATTTGAAGGAACTGAAGCACCTCGGCGGTTTCACCGCTGTTGCTGAGAAACAGGCCAAGGTCTTCGCGCTGTATTATCCCCAGATCTCCGTGCAATGCTTCGACGGGGTGGATGAAAATCGATGGCGTGCCAGTGCTCGAAAGGGTCGCCGAAATCTTACCGGCGATAATTCCCGACTTCCCCAGCCCGGTTGCAATCACTTTCCCCCGCATCTCTTTGAGGCAAGAGACCGCCCGTTCAAATTCGGGACCGATTCGGGCATGAAGGAATTCAAGGGCGGATATTTCCTTGCGGATCAAATCTCTTGCAAGGTTGAGACATGAAATCATACTTTTGATTCCTGATAACACAGCTTTTAGAGAAAGGCAAACAGGCTGCGCAGATTGCCCCTACCGACGAGGTCAGGGTTTTGAATTGAGGAAATTTCTCAAACTGTATTGCGCGTTGTTTATGTTCAGTTTCTTGCGGATATTTTTCCGGTGAGTACGCACAGTGCTCTCAGCAATATGCAACTGTCTTGCTATTTCTTCAGTCGTTATGCCGTTTTTGACAAGAGACGCAATCCGCAGTTCGGTGAATGAAAGGGTCAGGGCAACGCGGGAGTCCATGGCGAACCCGGAAGTCAAGTCTTCGATCTGCGTAGTCAGCATATCAAGTTGGACCCCATACTTCTGAAGGGCCTGATCGTCTCTCAGCTTCACGACCATGGGTATTATGAGATTTCTTAGTTTCAGGGCGATTCGCTTCTCGATTTCCTCTCTCTCTCGCTCGATATTTTGAGCAAAAATCGACAGGGCCCTGTTGGTGTCGAGAAGTTGAGTATTCAAGTTTTCAAGCCGCTGCTGATGAGCGAGCAATTCCGAGCGACTCTGTTTGAGGTCGTCT
>JBEKQE010000080.1:0-22200 GCA_049520035.1 Syntrophobacteraceae bacterium
TTGACACAGCCCCAAAGTACAAGAATTTTATGCACAATCCGGTCATAATCTGCTCATAATGTCAACGCTTGAGCTAGTCGCACAAATATCAAAACCGGGGTTTCCGGATGGACACTAGCTAAGTACACGTTTTCATAAATACGGTTGCGAACCTTCGCGCGGGCTCAACTCCGGCACACACTATCAGCCAGCTAATGAAGTCCATGTGGAAAAAGCCGCTGTCGGCCCGCGACCGAGTGACCATCCCAAAGGGAAGCTTGCGCAACATTAGAGTCAGAAAGGATCGGGCCTGGTTGGCGTCCGTGCTGTTGCCCGGACGAAGAATTCCTCCCAAGTAGTCCCGTGTCTCCCCGATGAAGCAAAGCAGCGGGTGATGGCTCTTCTGGCCTCTCTTTTTCGGATTGCAGCCCTTGTTGGCCCGGGGCTGCTTCCCGAAGATCGTGATGACATGGGAATCCAGGTCCAGCGTCAGGGTTTTGAACTTCTCAAAGCCGTCACGCGTCGCATTCAACAAGCGCGATATGAGCCGGGGTGTAGTCCGAGTTGCGCCGATCACGGACGCTCACCGTCTCCAAGTGTTTGCTCAACTTGCATTCTGCAAAGAACCGGCGGATCAAACCGGCCCCGCCAAATCGGGTCAGATTCTTCCCGGTGAATTGCTCTTGAGGAGTCAAATCCTGTTCTTTTTGCTGTCCTTGTGCTACATTCGTATTCACTTTTTAGGTCCCTCCTTTTCAGGGTCGTTGAGCAAACGTATATTACCTGAAAAGGAGGTTTGTTGTTATAAATCATATAGTTATTTGAATAAATATTCGTGCAAAAGAATGTTCAAATAGGGATTCACGCATTGTTTGGGATAATTACTGAAGGCGAGAGTATGGCGTTGAAACGGGGGGTGGACATCTTGGCTGAACATCGGGTTCCAATCATTGCTTTCGTATGGCGGCCTGAAGATATGATCCTGCCTGTGAGCCAAATGGCACATCGAACGGGGAGCAGGGCCATCTTCGATTTTTCCATGATGGGGGTGGATGCGCTCCTTTCTTTCTTACGAAAAGCTGACCCTGCCGGCCAGGTCAGGGATATCAAGATTTCTGCCCCTGCCTTGATGGATCCGTCTTTGGGTCAGTTGTTGAAAGCAACAGGGGTCCAAAACATCTGGGTCGAGTGCCACCCCCAGTTTTTCCGGGGGGATCCTTCCGCCTTTCTACAGAGATTGAAGGAATTGCCGGAAGACTACCGTTGTTTCCCAATCATCGGGGACCTGAAACTCCTGACGGCTATTTTGACAGATAGCTCGGGAATCGGGCGCATCGTCCTGAAAGGATGCGAGGCATCCGGATTCGTGAGCGGTGAGACGACCCTGGCTCTATATTCAGCGGTCAAGGAAATGCTGCGCAACCCCTCGAAGCCGCGGGACATTCTCATCTGGGGAAGCGTCTGCACTCCTGAGGCGGCGGCGGCATTACTGTCCACCGGGGCCACGGGGATCGTCTTCGAGAGCGTCCATTGGCTGACAGACCTGGTTGCCGTCGACGATCTCCAACGCCGGCGGCTCTCCAACCTCCGCCTGGATTCTACCGATCTGGTCGGCCTCGACCTGCAGGTTCCTTGCCGCCTTTTCAACAAGGGAAACTCTATCGCGTTCAAAGGGATCAAAAGGTTCGAGAACTCGCTGTGCGGCGCAAAGATTACGGAGGAAAGCCGCCGTTCCTTCGCAGACCGAGTGAGTGCCGGGGCACTCCACCCTCTTGAGGGCCATTTCACCCAGGACGAGGTCATCCCTCTGGGTGTGGAGACCGCCTTTGCCGCGTCCTTCGCCGAGCGTTTTGGGACGGGAACCGAGGAGGCCGTGAAGTCCTTTATGGACGAAATTCGCAGCTTATGCCACCAGGCTGAGATGAAAAAAGATTGCTTTTTGGACAGCCCTACAGCCGCAGAGATGGGAGTCAAATATCCCTTTATCCAGGGGGGCATGTCCTGTATCACGGATGTCCCTGAGTTTGCCTCAAGGGTTGCCGGGGCCGGTGGATTGCCCACCATCGCCCTTGGCCTGATGGACGAGGAGACCCTTGATCGGAGGCTGGGACGCCTGCCGGAGATCATGGGAGGACGCCCTTATGCAGTGAATATCGTTTCTCTGGCGGAGAACCCTTACAGGGAGACCCATCTGGTCTGGATAAAGAAACACAAGCCGCGTTTTGTGGTGATCGCAGGAGGTGATCTCTCACCTTTAAGGGAATTGATGGAATGCGGTTTGGAGGTCATATATATCGCCCCTGATGAGGCCCTTTTGAGGCTCGCCCTTGAAGCCGGCGTCCGGTACGTGATCTGCGAGGGATATGAGGCCGGCGGACACGTGGGGCGCCATAGCACACTCACCCTTGCTCAAAGGGTGTTGGATCTGAAACGGCTGAAGCCATCCCTGTTCCAAAATTGTCGCATTGTTCTTGCCGGGGGGATCTTCAATCGGGAGACCGCGTTCATAGCCGCCATGCTCGGAGCGGATGCCATCCAGATGGGCACCGCGTATCTGGCCACCCGGGAGATCGTTGAGACGTGTGCGCTGACGGCGCTCTATCAGCGTATGATCCTGGAATCGCCTCCGGGCGGAACGGTCGTTTCAGGCCAGGACACCGGACTGCGGGTGCGATCCTTGATGACCCCGAGAACGGCTGCTGTTTTATCCCTGGAGAGGGAATTTGCAGCGGGTGGCCAAGACGAGCACTCCTTCCGCACGAGAATAGAAGAGATGACAGCGGGGAGCCTCTTCGCTGCGGCCCGAGGCATCGACAGACCGTGCGGGGCGCCTCTGGACGAGCGGGCCTGCCTGGAACGCGGGCAATTCATGAGTGGGGCCTGCGCCGGCCTCATCAGTAAGGTCCTGGAGCTGCCGTCCTTCCATCGCGAGCTGGCCGAAGGCACTCTTTTGCTGCACCAGCCATATGAGGGGTCCATCGAGAGAATGCCGGAACCTTCACTCGGCGCATCGCACCCCATAAAGACCCCATCCAGCGGGATTGGCCATGGACTGGAGCAGGTAGCGCCGCATGGAGGCGCCCGTGAAAGGGTTGCCATCACTGGGATAGGTATTCTCAATACCTTGGGGAAAGGTCCGGAAGAGGTCTGGGCTTCAAGCCTGGCGATGAAAAGCGGGATTACCCTGGTTCCGCCTTCCCGGTGGGATCACAAGCGTTTTTATGATCCCCGCCCGTTCGTTCCGGAGAAGACTTACTGCAAGGTGGGCGCCTTCCTGGACTTCCATATCTCCCGCAATGAACTCGGAATTCCCCCACATGATTTCCGAACCATGACCGAAGCCACAAAGATCACCATGTGGCTGGCGGAGAGAGCCATCCGGGCGTCCGGCATCCTGGAGTCGAACATCCCACGGGAGCGAATCGCGGTCCTCATCTCCCAGAACTCGGGAGAGGCGGCGATGACCCTCACCGATTTGGTCATGACCGGGTACGTTCACGAAATCCTTGCCGATATCAATAGGGCTCTTCACCTCAGTCCGGATCAGGTGAGCGCCGTCGAACGCGAGGTGAAATCCGGACGCCTGGCCACGGACGATACCACACTCCTGGGCAGACTCAGCTCCGCAGCGGCAGGCTTCATTTGCAACCGGTACGGGTTCATGGGACCCAGTCACTCTGTCTCCGCAGCCTGCGCGACCTCACTGGTCGCACTTCACAGCGCCATCCAGATGATCCGAACCGGCATCATCGATGCAGCCATCGTCGGAGGGGGCGAGGATAATCTCAGGCACATGCATTTTCTGGAATTTTCAGCCCTGGGCGCTCTTTCCGGGCTGTCCGGGCAGGAAAGGCCCGCTCACGAAACTTCCCGCCCCTTCGATGCCGAAAGAGACGGGATGGTCCTGGGCGAAGGCGGGGGAGTAATTGTCATCGAGCGGGAAAGTTCGGCCCGCGCAAGGGGGGCGCTTGTCCACGCCGTCATCACGGGCATGGGAGCGAGCAACAACCATCTGGGCATGGTGGAGTCCTCCAGTGTCACTCAGGAGATCGCCATCCGCGCCTCTTTCCAGGGGACACCCTATGGGCCGGACGCGGTGGACCTGGTGGAATGCCATGCCACGAGTACCCGGCAAGGTGACGTAGAGGAGGTCCGTGCCCTGAAGTCCTTCTTCAATTCCTCCAAGCGCACAGTTCTCACCTCATTCAAATCCCAGATCGGACACACTCTCGGCGCCTCGGGCATCAACAGCCTCATTCGAGGAGTTATGGCCATGAAGGCGGGTGTTTTCCCCCCCACCCTCAATTATATAAATCCAGACCCGGAAATCGACCTGGAAGGATCGGGGCTCTTCATCGCCCCCGAGCCGCTTGACTGGGAGTGCAGGACCGGCCGGCCAAGAAGGCTTCAGGTCAACGCTTTCGGGTTTGGAGGTTCTAACTACGTGGTGCAGTTGGAGCAGGCGATGGATGAAGCAGCTACGATCCTGGTATCCCCGGGCGGTGAGCCCGGTCTAGCCCGAGAAAAGGGTGACGGCACTTCGGATTTCGGATTTCGGACTTCGGATTTGAAGGAAGAGCCCAATTCCGCTGGAGAGGCAAGTGGTGGGCCTCGCGAGCTTCAGGGCGTCTCTTTCTTCCGAGCCAAGATGGGCGGCCGTGACTGCCGGATAGCTGTCGTGGCGGAATCCGAAGAAGAGGCGCTCACTGTCATCGAGAGGTCATACCACCTTACAGAGGGCGGAATCCTCACACCCAAGACCTTGAGGTCCCTGGCGCAGCAGGGGGTCTTCATGGGCTATGAGGATCTGCCGGCGCTGCCGCTGGCCTTGGTGTTTCCCGGACAGGGCGCCCACTATGGAGGAATGGGGCGGGATCTCTACGAGTCTTTTCCCGTCATCAGGGAGTGGATGGATCGGGCTGCTGCGGCTGCGGACTTCGACCTCCTTCACCTGTTGTTCCATGATCGAGAGGAGAATCTTCAGAAGACCAGGTGGCAGCAGCCGGCCCTGTTCGTCTTGGAATACGCCATGGCTCGATACCTCCTCTCACTTGGCATCCACCCGGTGGCGACGGCCGGCCACAGTTTAGGCGAACTGACCGCCTTGTGCCTGGCTGGAGTCTATTCTCTGGAGGACGGGTTCCGGATCGTGAACATGAGGGCCCGCTGCATGGACAACGCCGTTGGCATGCACATGGATCCGGGTGTCATGGCGGCCGTGGACGCCCCCCTGGATCTGCTCAAAGAGTTGATCCAGGGACGGGAGGAAGATGTCCACATCAGCAATATCAATTCACCGAGCCAGGTCGTTCTGAGCGGCAAGACCGAGGCGGTCAAGAATTTTGCTGACGAACTGAAGGAGATGGGATACAGGGCCACTCTTTTGCGAGTCAGCATGGCCTTCCACTCCCCTATCATGAGAGTCATCCATGATGAGCTCGAAACGTTCATTGCCCCCATCCCGTTTCATTCTCCGCAGATTCCCGTCATCTCCAACACGACCATGGCGCCGTATCCATCAGATCCCGGAGAGATCAGGCGAATTCTGATGGCCCACCTGGAATCTCCCGTCCATTGGATGAATAACGTTCAGACTCTTTGGAACGACTACGGAGTCCGGCTCTTCGTGGAGGCCGGCCCAGGCGATGTATTGAGCAATCTCATCGCAGACACGCTCTCTGACTCGGCATGCATCCAGACTTGCCTTCCCCGGGCAGAGAGTTTGACCTGCAAGACAGCCCTTGCTCAGCTTTTCGTACAAGGGCATCTAAAGATTCAAAGGGGACCCGGATTTGTTTCCCTCCCCGGAGTTGGAAAGGCTCCCGAATCTTACCGCTCCCCCCCGGCGCCCACGTTACGGCCCGTGGCGCCCGGGCTTGCAGGATCCAACCCGATGGAAGGGATCGTTCAAAGGGAAATCAACCGATTCGTGCTGGAGACCTTCGGCCGATTCCTTAAGCCCAATATCCTGGAAGCCATCCGCAAAGAGGTCAACCCGGCATTCCAGGAAGACGATCTGGCATCGGTTATCCAATCCATGCTCGGTGGCGCCGGGTCCCCCGAAGGCTGGAGGGAGTTCCCCGATGCTGTTGAATTAAGGATCAATCGTGATTCGCATGCCCGTAAAATTCCTCCCGCCTCTCCATTAGAAAAGAGGGAAGCTGCGGGAAGTCCCCCTTTTATAGAGGGGGATTCAGGGGGATTTCCCGAGCCAGGCGATTCACCCGTATCGATGGAGACTCCCGCCCCCGGTGATGCGCCTGGGAGCCAGGACCACATGGAGAGCCTTATTCAAATCATCATGGACGCTACTGGATTCGAAAAGGACGAGATCCAACCCGATATGGATCTCAGGAGAGATCTCTCCATCCGCTCCAGTCGTCTCCCGATTATCATGGACGCTGCGGAGCGCCACTTCGGGATCACTATCGAATTGCAGGATTTTATCCATGTCCGCACCGTGAAGGACATCGCGCAGAGGATCTCCGAGATAATCGCCAGGCAGGAAGGCGCCGGGCCGCGGCCAGCCGCCAAGGCTGTTGACCCCGGCGCGGTGCGGGATGAAATCCTGAAGCCATCAGGGTATGAGGCGAGCCTGAAGCGGCTCGTATTCAGTTACGTCCCTCTCGATCTGCCGGTTTCCATACCCATGAAATTGGAGCCGGGCGAGTCAGTCCTCCTTATCTCACCGGACAGTGATGACCGCATTGCGGCAAGTGCAGGAGACATCTTCCACCTGGATCACGGGGTTGACATATTTCCCATGCCGTTCATGCAAGGGAGGTTCGGTCCAGGCGAAACAGGCCACGACATTCGAACTGACGAAGGGGCCCATGGAGCTGCCGACAGGATAGCGAGCCTGACGTCCCTCGTTGGGATGCTTATCATCTTACCCCAAGGTGTGTCGGAAAGTTTAAGAAGCATGGAGGATGTTTCCCGGCTTCTCAGGGGGATCTTTATCCTCCTGAAAACATTTCTCCAATCACCGGCCAGGAAATTCGTCGTGATGATCCACTCCGGGGAGGATACCGAAACACCGGGTCGGCTGGCAGCGGAGGGGATGCTGGGACTATTTTTGAGCGCAGCGCAGGAACACCCGGCGGTCCAGTTTCGCACATTGGAAATCGGCCGTGACACCGACCTTCGCGCTGCCTTATGCGATGCTCTGGACAGAGGATACACAACGGTGGAGATGGCTCATCGTGAGGGGAGGGTCTTCACCTCGGAGGGACGCGTCGCCCCGTTGGTTTTCAGGGATCCGTCAAGTCTTGAACTGAGCCCTGGAGACGTTGTAATCATGTCCGGGGGCGCAACGGGGATCAGCGCCCACCTGGCCCGCAGTCTCGTGCCCTTTAAGCCCCGCCTGGTATTCCTGGGGAGGACGTCTCTCGATCCAGGCATGGATACCGTAAAACCCCGTCCCACGCATCCGCCTTCGGAGCCTTTCGCTTTCGAAGACAGGGCCTTGGAGATTACTCGGACCCTGGCGGATTTGCACTCCTCAGGGATCGAGGCATCCTACCATACCTGCGACGTCGCTGACCCCGAGGCAGTCCGTGCCGTCATGGACGAGGTTGCAAAGCGTTGTGGCAAGGTCTGCGGGATTATCCACGGCGCGGGGGTCCTCAGGGACGGTTTCCTCAGCCAAATGACTCCGGATGATTTCTCCATGGTCACGGACATCAAATTCCTCGGAGCGTGGAATCTATTCCAGGCTGCCGAGAAGGCCGGCTTGAGGTTTTTCGTGGGCCTTTCTTCGGTGGCCGCGATCCAGGGGAATCCTGGCCAAACCAACTACGCGGCAGCCAACCGGATGATGTCTGCGTTGCTCAGGTCCCTTCGGCGGAAGAATGGCGCCATCCGGTTCAAGGCTTTAATGCTTCCCCCTATCGAGGGGGCGGGCATGGCCGAGGACCCGGATGTACGGGAGCTAATGAGGTGGAAGGGCGCGTCCTACATCCATGTAAATGAGCTTGCAGGGCTTTTCTGCCGGGAGATCTTCGTATCCCCGGCCGACGACGATTGGGTAATGTTCATGAGGACACTACCCTCCGTGAAGACGGCAAGGCTCAATGAAATGACCCGTCCTTTGCCCAATGGAGAACTCGATGGAGGCTGCGCGTCCTTCAGCCCCGAGGACTTTCCGATGATAGAGGGGATCTCGAGCCTGGACATCCGCCGGGAACAACTCGAGGCCTTCAGGTCATTCTCCCTGGAGAAGGACCTTTGGATCGAGGATCACAGGCCCTTGACGTTCGTCAAGCATCCCATGGTCTCAGCCACGATGTTTCTGGAGACATTCATGGAAGCCGCCCGGATACTGTATCCTTACTTGCAGGTGCGAGGAGCCCGCCATGTGCGTTTTTTGGACATGATCCAATGTCCTCCTGAGGTTCAGAGGTCTTCCATGATCTCCTGCCGCCGAGTCGGCAACGGACCGGAGGTATTATGCGAGGTCACTCTGACAACACAGGAGATCTCCCCCACAGGAAGATTGACAGACCGCTTCACCCCCCACTGCAAGGGTCAGGTCATTCTCGACGGCGGGGAAGGATATTTAGGGGAGGGTTTCATGGATTTTCCCGTCCGGCTCGACGAACTGCAGACGCGCCCCATGGATCATGAAAATATGCTTGAATGGTACAAAAAACACAGCGGCCTCAAAGGCAGGTATTGCGTGCTGGAGCTCCTTGACGGTGCAGGTCCGGGAGTGGTGCGGGGACGAACCACCTACCGGCAGACAGGTGATTTCGCAAATCTGCCCAACGCGCAGTACCAATACTCTCCCTACCTTTTCGAGGCCCTTTTGCAGTTGACCGGCTTCTACTGCGTGGCAATGAAGATGCCGGAGCAACGATCCATAATTCCCATGAAGATCGGTGAGATGCGGTTTTGCCGAAAATGCCGGGAGGGGGAAAAGATCATCCTGGAGGCCCGCATGCGAGTGCAAAACGAGCAGGGTCTCACCTGGGACGCCAGAGGACTTGACGATCAGGGCCGCACCATCATGCAGGTTTCCAATCTGCGAATGCACTGGGTTTCTGACTGAGCTTTCAGTGCCCCGAAAGAACGCGGTTCAGGAAAGATTGCGGCCTGTGCGGATAGACCCGGCGAGGTATGGCTTCCTCTAAGCCGGCCGCACAGGCCGAAAGATTGGAGTGGATGTGGCAGAGGATTGCCAAGGCATAACCGTCCATGCCGCGAGTTTCGATCATCGAGGGGGACCGGTCTTTTATGCATCCTTGCCATGTTCCAGCAAAATCTTCAAAGGACATCGGTCAAACGGGTCAGGAGACAAGCACCGCCTGGTATCTATCCTGTGGGATCACCTGGTGGCGATGGAAAGCCCTTTTTGTAAATGCCTTCATTCCTCCCACGGAACTGCTTTCCCCATTCGCGTGGTCCACGGCCAGCTTGGCAGGCCGCATCTCCAGTTGGGAGAATACCGGGGTCCGGCCATCTCCTTCAGTGAAGGTGGAGGAAACGTCTGGGCCGCCCTCTGCGGGGATCGGTCCGATATCGGCATAGATGTGGCGGGGACCGATGAATTCCAAAAGGAATACCCCTTTCACCGGGTGTTCAATGACCAGGAGCTTCAACATGCCTTGAGATTGGCGGGCGGAGAATTGGCAAGCGCATCAGCCCTGCTCTGGTCTATCAAGGAAGCCGCCGTCAAGGCTCTGGGATGCGCGTTCCACCTCGTGGACCCTCTGCAAATCAACGTCTGTCCACCGGTGACAGGGGGAGACGGCGGATATATCTTTCCGGTGCTCTTATCAAGCAAGGCTCTGACGCGGTTTCCCATTGGCGCCGGCCGGGCCATATGGGTACATTCACTTCCTCATCTAAAGATGTGGCTTTCCACTGCCCTCTTGAATTGGCAGCCTTGACAGTGCGATGACGAAGATTCTTGATACAGTGACCCATGGAGGCACAATATCGATCCATGACGACACAAGTTGAGCACGCAATCGAAGTCGAGAACCTGACGAAGCTTTACGGGCAATTGGTGGCGGTCAACGACATATCGTTCAACGTCAGGCAAGGCGAGGTTTTCGCGTTCCTGGGCCCGAACGGCGCAGGCAAGACCACCACCGTCGAGATAGCCGACACGATCCGCAGGCCCACATCGGGGAAGGTGCGCATTCTCGGGATGGACGTCACGAAGGGAAAGCGCGGCATCGTCCCCCGCATCGGGGTCCTCCCGCAGGGGTTCAGCTCGTTCGACAAGATAACGGTCAGGGAGACCATGCAGTACTACTCGCGGCTTTTCTGTTGCAGGAACGTCGATATCGACGGGCTGATAGAGCTGGTGAACCTCAAGGACAAGGCCAAAGAGCAATACATGAAACTCTCCGGGGGTTTGAAGCAGCGCCTCGGAATCGCAATTGCGCTCGTGAACGACCCCGAGGTCGTGTTCCTCGACGAGCCGACGACAGGTCTCGACCCCCGCGCCAGGCGCGAGGTGTGGGAAGTCATGCTGGGCCTTAAGAAGGAGGGAAAGACGGTATTTCTTACCACGCACTACATAGAGGAAGCTGAGCTTCTTGCAGACACTGTCGCGATTATCTCCAAGGGGAAGATCATCGCCGTGGACTCTCCCGCGCAGCTAATAGAAAGCAACGCGGATTACCTGGTTCTCACGCTGCAGTCCAGCGATGAAAAAGCCTTTGAAGTCCTTGGGAAGATGGGTTTCGAGCCGGACCCTAACAACCACAAGAGCATCAGTGTGAGGGTGGAGCGCACGGACGACATCCGGAAGATACTGAACGCCATGAAAGATGCCGGGGTGCGGTTGCTCGGCATGGACGTTCGCAAGCCCAACCTCGAACAGGTTTTCCTGAAGCTCACCGGCGAAGCGCTCCACGAAGGCGCCTCCGTGGGAAAGGGGGCGGAATGAACCTGCGCGTCGTCGGCGCAAATCTTGTCGTGAGCATCAAGACCTTCTGCCGCGAGAAGACCACAATGTTCTTCACGACTACCTTCCCGATACTGCTGATACTCGTGTTCGGCACCATTTTCGTGGACCAGGACAAAGTGAACTTCGACCTTTGCGTGCAGGACCTCGACCAAACCGAAACCTCGGCTGAGATCGCCAAGGCCCTCGCCCTCACCGGGAAGTTCAAGATAATCGTGGTCGACCCCGCCGTCGACGCCACGCAGTACGCCAGAGACAACAAGGTGAACCTTGTCCTCGTTATTCCCAAAGACTATGAAAAATCTTACACACAGTATCTGCAATTCGACGACCCCAACGCATTCGTTACCATCAAGTATGTCTACGACCCCAGCTCCAGCTCGGTGGTTACGAAGATACAAATCCTGGAGATGGTATTTTCCAAGATGAACCAGGGGCTCTCCGGAAAACCGGCGTTCGCCAGGACGGAAGAAACATCGATACACACCAGGGAATACCGGTTCATCGACTTTTTCATCCCCGGCATCATCGCGATGGCGGTGATGACCGCGAGCCTGTTCGGCACGGTGAACGTGAACACGGAGCTGCGGCAGAAGGGCATCATCAGGAAGCTGTCCAGCACGCCCATCACCCGTACCGAGTGGATACTGTCGAACATTCTGTACCAGTTCGTGCTCGCGGTCATATCCACCACTGCAATGCTGCTGGTGAGCTACGCCGTGTTTGACGTTAAATTGCAGATAAACGCCTGGCTCCCTCTGTTCGTTGTGCTCGACGTCTTTACGTTCGTCGGAATCGGGATGATACTCACCCGCGTCGTGAAAGAGGCGCAGAGCGCAGCAGCAGCAGCCAACGCCATCATATTCCCGATGATGTTCCTCTCGGGGAGCTTTGTCCCTATCGAGATGATGCCGCGCTACTTGCAGACGTTCGCCAGGACGCTGCCTCTGTACTATGTTAACGAGGGCCTCCGGGCATCCATGGTGTTTCACGACAACGTGACCGCACTGAGGTACGCCGCGATAATAGGGACATTCGCGGCCATGGTCTTCATCCTGGGCATAACGGCCACCAGATGGGAAGAGGGCAAGTGATGGTTTTTAATGACATCACAGCCATCTCGTATATCAGGGGGGGGCGGATTCTTGCAGAAGAGCCCAAAGTGAAGAAGCAGCGCGCTGTTTTTCGTCATCCACCTTTTGCAGGGCTTCCAGCTCCGGGGCGACGACATCCAGGGCAAAGCGAATCTGCTCGGGCGTATGGGTGCAATTGACAAAAAAGCGCAGACGGGCGGAGTTGTCAGGAACTGCCGGATAGACCATGGGCAGGGCATCGATCCCTTGCCGGAGCAGGGCTTGAGAGAGTCTTATCGCCTTCAGTGAATCTCCTACGATCACTGGAATGACAGGGGAACCGCTGTTGCTGGCGCCGGTATTCAGGCCCTTTTCCCGGGCGAGCATGCGAAAAAGCCCGGAGAGCTCATGGAGGCGCGTCACCCGTTGGGGGTCCTTCCTGAGCAATCGGATGGCGGCCATCGCTGCTGCGACATTCGGCGGAGACATTCCCACGCTGTAGACGAAGCCCGGCGCAGTGTATTTCAGGTATTCGATGAGGGCCCCGGAGCCGGCGATGTAGCCTCCGCAACTGGCAAAGGATTTGCTCAAGGTGCCCATCCAAAGTTCCACATCGGCAGGATTGATTCCAAAGTGCTCGCCAATACCCCCGCCCCTTTTCCCCAATACGCCGATGGAATGAGCCTCGTCCACCATCAGAAAGGCGCCGTGCCGCTTCTTGATCTTAATGAATTCGGGCAGTTCCGGGATATCGCCATCCATACTGTAAACGCCTTCGATAACGATGAGTGCCCGTCGGAAAAGGGGTCGCGACTCCTTGAGAATCATGTCCAGGGCTTGCCAGTTGTTGTGGGGAAAAGAAAGGTGCGTTGCCTGGGAGAGTTGGCATCCCTGGAGAATACTGTTGTGAATCAGGGCATCATGAACGATGAGGTCGGGCTTGCCGAACAGATGGCCGATAGTGGTCACGTTGGTGGCATGCCCGCTTACAAAGACAAGGCTGTCCTCTGTTCCAATGAAGTCGGCAATTTCTTTCTCAATCTCACGATGCAGTGGTCTTTCGCCTGAAGCAAGACGGCTTGCCGAAACGGACGTACCGTAGCGGTCGATCGCGTCTTTGGCGGCTTGAGATACGACCGGATCTCCAGACATACCCAGGTAATTGTATCTGGAGAAGGTGATGTACTCTCGACCTTCTGCAATTGCTCCATTGGAGTTGGCCCCTTCGAGCACCCTGAAATAAGGGTTGTCGATACCTCGCGCTTTCATCCCCAGCATGATCTGCTGAAGGTTTCGGTATTCGGGGTAGTCCTCAAACGGCAGGCACTCCGGTTGTATCTCAGGAGCATTTGTATGGGCACAGACCCTTTGCGCCGGCTCTCCGGACTGACGGCCCGATGAGAGCACCTTTCCCAAAGGTCCGTCTTCGGCTTCAAGCCCTCTTCCCGACGTCCTTTGCCAGAGAACATGCGCCGTCAGATCGGAAATACCGGCCCCCAGAAACAGCGCCTCGACTGGAAACTCGATTCCCATGTCTTCTTCAATAGCCGTCTTCAGTTCCACTGCCATCAAAGAATCCATGCCCAGCGTATTCAAGGGACCGTGCACATCTACCCTGGAGACCGAGATATTCAGAAGATCCGCCACCTTTTTTGCAATGTCAGACTCAATGACACGGATGAGTTCCAACGTGTCTTCCGTCCCCATGTCACCAGGTTCCAACTCGCCGGCTTTGAGCGTGGAGGCCTTCAGACGGCTTGCAGCCGAGGCAGCCGCCCTCTTGTGGCCCGGCCGGCATTCTTCCCATGCCTGGAGGGGTGTCTCCGGCTCAACTTCCTGGGGATACCCCACGCACTCGGCAACAACCTTCAAGCTGCCCTGGATAAAATGTTCCCGGCAAAGATGGCGCTGGACCTTTCCGCTTGTCGTCTTGGGAAGACTGGAGGTCTTGAGGAGCACAACAGCGTAGACCTGGATTTCATGCTCTCGTGATACACTTTGGCGAATAGCTCCGATCACCGTGTCCGCGTCAAGTTTTCTAATGTATCGTCGCTCGACCTCCTGCACCACCACAAGCCGTTCCTCATCCCCGACTTCAATGGCAAACGCCGCCCCACAGCCTGCCCGCAGGGCCTCATGGCTTCTTTCCACTGTCCTCTCGATGTCTTGAGGATAGTGATTGCGGCCCCGTATGATGATGAGATCCTTCAGGCGGCCGGTGACAAAGAGCTGGCCGGCATGGATAAACCCGAGGTCTCCCGTGCGCAGAAATGGACCTTCGCCATTATCGGCAAGCCTTGCCCGGAAGGTCTGCTCCGAATCTTCGGGCCGGTTCCAATATCCTTGTGCAACGCTTGGCCCTGCGATCCATATTTCTCCGATCCTGTCGCTCTTGCAGGTAGTTTGCTTCTCCGGGTCGACGATAACAATCTCATGGTCCGGCGGCGCTCCCCCATTTCCTACCAGCTTGAAGTCGTGCTCGCTATCTTCTGCCGCCAGGGTAACGCGACCGGCTTTCAACGCCTGCGCGTCCGCCTGCAGGAATGCCGGTTCGGATCTCTTGTTGCATCCGGAGGCGATAAGGGTTGTTTCCGCGAGACCATAACAGGGCAGATATGCTTTTTGCTGAAAGCCGCAGGATTCGAAAGCCGCAGCGAAGCGGTGGAGCGTCTCGCCCCTGACAGGCTCGGCGCCGTTGAAAGCGACCTCCCAACTGCTCAGATCAAGTCCTGACTTCTGCTCCGAGGTGATCTTTCGAACACAAAGATCGTAGGCAAAATTCGGCCCGCCACTTGTCGTGGCCTTATAGCGTGAGATGGCCATAAGCCAGCGGAGCGGTTTTTGGATGAAGTGAACAGGTGATATCAGGATCGCATCTGCACCTGCGTAAACGGGCTGAATGATTCCTCCGATCAACCCCATGTCGTGGTACGGGGGAAGCCAGATTACGCCGCGGCTGCTCGGTGAATTCCCAAAGACTGCGCGGATTACGGATGAATTATGGAGCAGGTTTCCATGGCTGACCATTACGCCCTTGGGACTTCCTGTGGAACCGGACGTGTATTGGAGGACAGCGAGGGAATCAGCGCCAATGGGTGGTTCTTGCCAGGCATTTGCCAGGTCGTCGGGAATGGTGTCGGTTGGTATCCATTTGAGAGCCATCAGCCCGGGAGTCTGATCTATTTGGCGCCTGTACTCTTCCAGCATAGAAGTCGTGGAGAGCGCGACTGTTGGCCCTGCGTCGGATACCGTTGCTACGAGGCTCGCCAGGAACTGGTTGGAATGTGGGGGATAGGTTGGCACGGCGACCATGCCCGCACACAGGCACCCGAAGAATGCCGTGGGAAACTCGATGCCCGAAGGGTAGAGCAAAAGGACTCTTTCTCCAGGAGAGAGGTGAGATTGGAGATACGCCGCAATGGCGAGCGCCCTCCGTTCCAGTTCACAATATGTCAGTCTGGTTTCTTGTGATTCTCCATCCTTGAGATAGGTGTAGACGGTTTTCTCGCTATGCTCTTGAACCCTCCGGCGCAGCATGTGGATCAGGTTCGGCAGCCCTTGCGCGCAGATCGTTAAGCCCGACCTGCACTGATTACCATGGCTTAAATCGTCTTTCATGCCGTTGCTCATCTCTTCCTTTTTGGTCGAAGAATCCCGTGGTCATCGAAGGGACCCCTTAGTCTCTCAATGGTCAATGTGCAATCGTGAATTGCACAGAATTGACAGACCATCACCAGCATATACGTTTCTCAAAGCATGCTGGATTTGTCAACCATAGATTTCCAGAAAGCCTCTCTATGCCTTTCCGGTTGTTGGGCTATCCCGTGCGGAGTACTGGAGCCAATAGAAAATATGATCGATATGACTCGCAGACAAGCAGCTTCTTTGAAAATTATGGGACCTCCTGCTCCCGAGGCAGAGACTCAATGCAGGCAGCAATTTCACGGCTCATTTCCCCGACCGCTCGACTCTGCGCAGAGGCTATTGCCTCAAACCCGGTGGACTGAACGGGCACGATAATTCTTGACCGCTTGATCGTGAGCAATTTTCCGCCATCATTGCCGAAAACGCTCCAGCCGGCGACGAGCAAAGCTTTGCCATCCGGCGTATATTCCATCTGTGCAACGTCCACGGTTACCTGATACAGAACGTGCACGTACCCTGCCCATGGAAAAACGACGACCCTATCTGTTGAGAGCAATATGGAAAGGTTCTCGGCGAGGACACGGGCCAGGTCCTTCTCCAGAGGTTCAGCCCATTTGTCGAACTCGGCAAATTGGAGGCTGTATGGGGTTGACCGGGTGGCCATTTGCGGCCGGTCGAGATATTCGGGAATTTTTATGGGACCCACACCTATGGTCAGATCGTTCTGTGCTCTCGTAATCTTTACATCCGGGGCCTCGCTTTGAAGCGAATGCAGGACATAGTAATTGGGCGCCTTCGAAGCGCACCCGCAAAGCAACAGTAAAGAAAGCAGCAAGATTGCCCCAATCCCGGAATTTAGAACTTTAGCCATGCGTTTCCCTTTCTCACTTGCCCGGAGCAATCGGCCGCCTCTTCCTCTCTATTATTTGCCTTTGCCCTTGATGAGAGCTTCGGGGTGATTTTCCAGGTATTCAGCCAAAACGCGGAAGGAACGAGCCGCAGAGGAAAACTCGTTCAGGGTCTTTATCAGTTCGAAGCGCACGGGAGAGTTGGCTCCGGCAAACCCTTCCACGGCCTTATTTGCCCCCTTCATGGTTACGCCGGCTGCCTTGGATGTATCTTCCAGACTGGCTATAAGCGGTGGAATACGCGAGTCCAGGTTGCGGGCTAATTGTGCGGCATTTCCGAATAGCTCTTTTGCTTCACTCAGGGTGAGCTGCGTACTTGTCGCCAATGGCTTTACCTGGCTATCCAAATCTCGCAGAAATGCATAAGCCTGATCAACAGTCTGGTGAAGAGAGTCCAACGTCTCTTTAAGGTCGGGGGAATTAACCAGCTTCTCGATTCCGTCCAGAGTTTTTTCAAACTTGTCGGCAATTTCTGCGAGAGGGATATTCCCCAGGGTCTTGGAAAGCGCCGCAAGGCTCGACTCAGTCGTTGGGATTTCCGTATAAGAGGGTTGTGTGCCGACAAGCTTTAGAGGTCTATCCGGGAAGAAGTCGAGGTGGATGCCAAGCTGGCCGGTGACAAGGCTCTGCGTCGAAAGTTGCGCTCTCAATCCCTGGTCGATCAGCAGTTGAACAAACGTTTTTTCTTCTCTTGTTTCAACAAGTCTTCTTATCTCGCTCTCTGTGCTGTCGAAGGCGATCCGATCCGTGTCGATCTCTATAAAGACTGGAATCATCAGGGAAAGGTCCTTTTTGTCCAGAACGATCTTGATGCCCGTAACCTTCCCAATATTGACTCCTCTGAAATCCACCGGCGACCCGACGTTGAGTCCTTTCACGGAATCTTCAAAAAAGAGAACAAATTTTCTCTGATGGCTGAAGAGCCTGCCGGACCCGAAAAGCAGTATTCCTGATATGACCAGAATGACTGCGCCGATAACAAACCCACCAATCAGCTTTGTGTTCGCCTGTTTGCTCATTATTCTCCGAGCTCGTTCCGGAAGGTCCGGGATTGTTGCCTGCCGCAATGCACTGCCAGGCGGCCGCCGCCCGGAATCATCGTGCTTTTCATTGCTCACCCCTGGTCAGAAAGCTCCGAATTTTGTGGTCATTGCTTTCCGCAAGGAGTTTGTTAGGATTCCCAACCGCAATCATTGTCCTGGTTTCCCCATCGAGGAAAACAGAGTTGTTTCCGATGGCAAAAATGCTTGCCAATTCATGGCTCACTACCACCACGGTTGTCCCGAGGCTGTCGCGAAGCTCGAGGATGAGTTCATCCAGGTGCCGTGCGCTGATCGGGTCCAATCCCGCCGAGGGTTCGTCGAAAAAGAGGATATCCGGATCGAGGGCCATCGCACGAGCGAGGCCGGCACGTTTGCGCATCCCGCCGCTGATCTCGGAGGGGTAGAATTCTTCAAACCCTGCCAAGCCGACGAGGGATAGTTTGAGCGAAACCAACTCCTTTATCTGTGCCGGGTTCAAATTCGTGTATTCCACCAGAGGCAGGGCCACGTTCTCAGCCAGTGTCATGGAACTCCACAGCGCACCGCCCTGGTAGAGGACCCCAAAGCGCCTCATTATGACCTGTTTCGCGTCGGGTTCGCAATCCCAGAAGCTCACTCCATCGTACAATACCTGTCCTTTAGCAGGTTCCTTCAGCCCGATGAGGCCCCTGAGAAGTGTGCTCTTGCCGCATCCGCTCCCACCCATGATGATGAAGATATCAGCCTTTTTTACAGTGAAACTGAGATCGTGGAGAATCACAAAGCTGCCGTAGGCCATGGTGAGGTCGCGCACTTCGATGTGGGCAGTTGTCTGATTCGCATGATTTTCCATAAATGACCTAGATGCCAATTCTGTCATATATCACGGTCAGCAGGGCATCCGAGACTATAATGGAAACAATTGCGGTCACAACCGACGAGGTTGCCGCCTCACCAACCGCTGCAGCGCTCCGCCCGCATTGCATTCCGCGAAAGCATCCCGAGAGTGCGACCAGTACGCCAAAGACCCCGGCTTTGATCAGACCCCCCGCAAACTGCGTCAGGTTCAGAGCCGATACAGTTTCATGGAGGTACTCAGCCGGCGAAAGATGGAGCATTCCGACACCGATTATCCCGCCGCCCAGGATTCCCAGCAGGTCGGCATACAGGCACAGCAGGGGCAGCATGAGGACCAGCGCCAGCATCCGGGGTAAGACGAGAAACTCCATGGGTGAAATGCCCAAGGTCTTTAATGCGTCAATTTCCTCATTTACCTCCATTGTTCCCAGTTGCGCGGCAAAAGCAGCCCCGGTGCGTCCGGCCATAACAATCGCCGTCATCATGCCGCCCATCTCGCGCGCCATCCCTATACCGACGAGGTCTGCCACATATATCTGCGCTCCGAAGAGCTTCAACTGCACGGCCCCCACAAAAGCAAGGATCAGTCCCACCAGGACACTAACAAGCGATATTATCGGCAGCGCCTGGGCGCCGCATTCCTGGATCAGCAAAGTCAAATCGCAGCGCCGGAACCGGGCTTTGCCCCCCAGGAGTTTGAGCAGAGCAAGAAAAGCCTCGCCGATGAAAGCCAGCATTTCACCAGCCGATTTAACAGCCTCCAGAGTCGCCTCTCCCACTCTGGACAAAAATGGCGCCCGCCCGACCTTCTTGTGCGCATCTTCTTTATCCGGGACTTCAGAAGCCAAATGGAGCAGCCTTGCCACCCCTTTTGGAAGACCTTCACTGGAAAGGATGATCGATCTCTGAGTGCAGAAATGCTTCAACTTGATCAGGAATGTCAGCAGACTACTGTCCCATTCTCCAAGTCCGCGCCCTTCGAATGCAACCTTTTCGAGGTGTGGAGTCGATGCAATCTTTTTCTCAAGCTCTTCTGCCGATAGCAGCCCATGTTCGATATGCCAGTCTCCACCAAGCCGCACAACGAGAGTATTATCTGCGTCCAGACTGAAGCTTATATCCATGTTCCCTGCCTGCCCGGAGATATTCACCTGATGGACCGGTCAACCCCGGCCGCCGAACTGCCCGCCGCCGGGAAGGACTTTTTTGATTTCCAACAACCTGCATCTTATAACAAAATCATTCCAAAGTTCAAATTACCCTGTAATACCCTACCTTTGCCTTTTGGAAAAGGGGCAAGAGGGGATTTCAATCATCAGGGCCGGCCAAATTCATTAGTACCTCGCCAGCGACTTTTGAAGCTTTCTGGCCCCCTGCGGCACTTTGACCTTCCCAAGGTGGCGCCTCACGGAGCTTATGGATCGTGGGCTAATTTTTATATGCAGCCCGGAGCAAAGCCCTTTGTATGGCCATGCAGGCATAATAAAACGCTATTAATGACCTTCCCGTTGACCGCGATATCTGATCGTCAATGTTTCATTACATGACATATTTATCTTCGACCGCCGCGATGACCGCCGCCATGATGACCGCCATGACCACCGCCGCCATAATAACCACCGCCGCCACCTCCTATCTCGATGGGGAAGGCGAGGTCGATGCCCGGCGATACATACTCGTCCGGGGTATAGACGACCACTGGAGGCGCATAGACGCGATACACTTCGTGCCTGTATCTGCCGAACGCCGGCGCGATGGATATACCGCCGATCATTGAGGCGAAGACGAGCGCCATCAGGATTTTGATGACTGTCGAACTAAACTTCGTGGCTCGAGTGTTTGAAGTTCTCATAGTTACCTTCCATTCTTGGAATGATACCCTATCGCAAAATAGGGTTTGCTGTCTTGACGTTGTGGCGGTCGCGATCATTTGCGTTTTGCCTTTGACTTCGAGAGTCCATGATGGCGGAATAACTTATCGGCAGCCTTCTTCTGCGCGTCCGACATGCCGGCATAGAGAGGCTCGAAGGCCGGGATGAATTTCCTGATGCCGTCTGCATGCGCTTCGACAATTTCGCCATAGGATTTGAGATCGTCGATAGCGGTCATGGTGCTTGCTTCTTCCGACCTTGCCTTGATGAGCGCCTCCATCTTTTCCGCATTGTCCCGCATCACCTGGGTGACGTTATTCCATAGCTCTTCCTGTGCCGGGGTGATCTTGAGCTTGGTTTGAAGCTCTTTAATGCGTGCCTCAACACGGTCGGGCCTTGAGATCTTACCAGCGACCGCCATGCCTGGCTCGGACGATGCTGCGCGCGAAGGACTTGGACTTGCGAGAACCATGAAGGCGAGAAGCACCACCGCAACAGCGAGTGCAGTTGAATAAGTGAACTGACAGGCAATTCTTTTCATGATCTGTCTCCTTGTAAGGTTAGAAACACTACAATTGATGGTAAGCTGCAAAATCTTGAATTCAATACGCTGAGTGCGCTGACTTGATTTTACCATCACCTGGATGCAAGACTTCACGCTCCTTTCATCCATTCTCTACAGAGCTTCGCGGTAACCTTTGGCAGTAAGCACGTTATGCCCTTCGGCTGCAAGGAATCCACTAAAGCTGAACCTGATGCTCTCTGCATTATCGCTTTGGAATTATCAAAATCTATGCCGGAAAGGCGAAGGATATCACCTATTCCATATTGTGATGGAATAACGCGAGCTTAAGGCTGAGCTGGCAGTGTTCTGGTCTATAGCCGGCAAGAAAAGAAGGTGTTGCATGCAACGGAAGCGTTGCATGATTTCTGTGCCACGTGCAACGCTTCAACATCGGGGGGTATCTTCAGTGAGGTTGTATCTTTTGATTTTCCGGTAGAGGGTCACTCGATCTATGCATTTGACGACAACACTTCTGTTGCATGCAACACCTTTCTACTCAAATCCACGACCTTCGATGGGGTTCACCTTGATCATTACAGGTATCTTGGGTTTGCTTCATCGATAACTGGAAATAATTCACCCCATGAATCGGGCGTAAAGCCGGGGCCTTTGGCCCCGGCCAATCCGATTCAAGCAATCTCTTTACTGCAAGAATTCGCAGGAATCAAGGAATGCTCCGACAGCCTTACTCCGCCAGTCTCTACTTCGGATACTCTCTATAACATTTTTCGAGACATTCCTTTTCACGTTCCCGAGCCTATTCTTCGCTGCGTTTGTGGTGTTCGTGGCCCGGCTCATTGCACTCTCTCAAACGTTCCTCATAATGTTGACGGCAATGACTGACCTGGGTTTTTGCAAAATAGGCATCCTTAGCGTAAATTCCTGTAGTCGAACCTAGATTTCATGCGGGTTCACGCCCCCCCAATCTTGCCAAAAGTCGAAAAACAGTAGGCACACGATTATCATAATTTCTCTTGACAGTGCCGAGTAGTACATGCTAATCGAGTAGGCATGTATCTACGAACGACAAAACGCAAAAACACAGATGGATCGGTGGTCGAGTACTATCAGCTTGCCCACAATGTGCGGCATGCTAAGACGCGAAGTCCTGTCGCCGAGGTCATTCACAACTTCGGGCGGGCAGATGAGCTCGACCGTGACGAACTGGTGCGGCTGTGCCGCTCGATTGCCAGGGTTTGCGGAGTTGAGGTTCACGACCCAATGGAGCGTGCAAAAACACCCCTCGCCGATGATCGGCCTCCCGCCCTGCCCGAAGAGGTATAACTCATTCGGACCGTTGAATTAGGTGTTCCTGTTGTCGTTGAAGCGCTCTGGGAGCGGCTCAAACTCTGTCCAACTTT
>JBEKQE010000081.1:0-22132 GCA_049520035.1 Syntrophobacteraceae bacterium
GGCAGTTGTCGCCGGAACTATCATGGGGACCCTGGTAGGTGGATCGTCCACCATCGGCACTGCACAATTAGCATTCCAATACGGTCTGGACGGCTGGTGGTTTACGCTTGGAGCAGGGATCGGTTGCCTCTTTCTGGGGACATTTATGCTCAGGCCTCTCTACAGCAGCAACAGATCGACAATTCCTCAGTACCTGACCGACACATACGGTCCGGTGATCGGACCTATTTCCAGTGTGTTCACATCAATCGGGATATTTATCAATGTAATTGCCCAGGGCCTGGCAGCGGTGGCCCTGCTGAGCGCGATGGCTCATGTCAGCATTACCGTCGCCCTGGTGATCAGCACGGTATTGGTCCTGGCATATGTATTGGCCGGCGGGCTCCAGGGTACGGGAATCGTCGGAACGATCAAGCTATCGCTGCTCTATGGGGCGGTTATAGCTGCCGGTGGAATCGCTCTCTACAAGTTTGGCGGAATGAGTGGGTTATTCGAAGCCTTCCCTGAACGGTTCCCCTGGTTTTCTTTGTTTGGCCGCGGCTTTTCATTGGATTTTGCGGCCGGGTTCTCGCTGGTGGTTGGGGTGCTCTCTACTCAGACCTACATTCAGGCTGTTCTATCGGCTAGGAGTTTCGCCCATGCCCGCAAAGGCGCATTGATTTCGGCAATTTTTATTCCACCGGTTGGTATTGGCGGCATCCTGGTCGGCCTGTATATGAAGGCGCATGTGGCCGACTTCCCAGGGTTGAAATCGGGCGACGTTTTACCGACTTTCATTCTGCACTACATGCCGCCGCTGCTCGGCGGCGTGGTCCTGGCTACCTTGCTTGTAGCGGTAATAGGGACCTGGGCCGGCTTGAACCTCGGGATTTCCACCATGCTTACCCGTGACATCTACAAGCGCTATATTGATAAACAAGCCGATGATAAAAAGGCGCTGCTCGTGCAAAGGGTGTTAATACTTTGTCTTTGCGCCGTCACTATCGCAGCGGTCAGCAGCAATGCAGGCGGCTTGATCCTCGGGTTTTCCTTCCTCTCCATGGGACTGCGAGGTTGCAGCGCGCTCTTCCCATTGCTGGGAGCGATGTTTTTCAAACGCTTTGTCACCCCGATTGCAGGTATATCGGCTGCGATATTGGGACCGTTAACCGATCTCGTATGGCATTTAGTGTTCCCAAAGGGATTGGACCCTCTCTACCCTGGACTTGTGGTCAGCGCCGGCGTTCTGTTTGCCGTGGGTTTTTTCACCCGCAGTAAGTCGGCGGTCCATGCATCGGCAGGTCCCGGCGTTTAGTGAAGGACGGTGCGTTGTACTACGTATTTAAGCGAATCCGGACAGAGGCTGAATGATTCCGCCAAACCGGGGGAGAGGAATCGGTTGATAAAGCGCAGCGCCGTTATGGGTATTGGATTAGTTCTTCTGGTCATCTGTATGGCAGGCCTGGCTCTTTGGCAGACAGAGGTGGTTTACCGGCCGGCGTCCAAAGGGCAGATCGGTCCGCTCGATGTAAAACCGCAAGTCCCCTCGCAGGAGGGTTCCGGCAGCCAGGCCGGCCTTGAGCGAAGGGAGCTTCCTGGGCCTGCAGACGGCATCAACCAGACCCCTGGACCCGGGAGTCAAACCGAGCACGTCCCGGCGCCTCAATCCGTGGAGGGACCCCGGACACCGCGCCCCGCTGTCCCCGCAGGGGATGCTTCCGGGACGATAAATCAACGCTCTGCGGGAAATGGAGTTGGCGAGCAGGGACTAAAGTCCGGAGACCTGGCGGCTGAAAAGGCGATTCTGGTCCCGCAGGCAGTCAAAGGCGAGGAACAGGGTCAGACAGGACCACAGGGGACAGCGGGACCGGGCGCCGAGACAACCCGAAACCCATCGCTTGCCTTGAGCAAAGCGCCGAGTCGCCCGTCACCCGAAGCGTTACAGCCTGTGGTGATCAGGTTCCATTTCGATCCGGCGGAAAAGCGCGAAATCAATGTGGCGCAGGTGCATCTCGGTGATTCGATAAGCCTGAGAGTGCAGCGCTTAGGGCAAGCAAATCTTGGGCTCCATCTCGCTTTCACTGTTCCGGATACTTTTGAGACCGACGCCTGGCGCGAGTGGAGCACCGGGCCTAAACGGACGTTTGTTGCCCCGATACAGGACAATGACCGGATCGCTTTGACGGCTGACAGGGATTTTGGAGTCGCTTTGACAAGGAAGCTCGATTCAAAGGAGGGCGCCGTTTTGAAGCTTGGGACCAATTACCCTCACGGCCCGGCGGTTCAATCTCTACGCCCCGAGAGGTGGGGCGGCTATGAAATCGAGATGAGAATCTATCCGGGCAATCGTTGGAACATCAAGCCGAGGGGTCTTCTCTGAATGGAGGTGGAAAAAGATGTATTCAGGCGGCTTCAGGTTGAAAATTACGGCAACCGTGATGGCGGTCTCAGTGTTGCTGTGGTCGGCCGGCGCGTTCGCTGGAGTTAATGAGGATTTGAGCCAGGCGGCAATGCGTGGCGATGTGGCTGCGGTCCAGCGATTGATCGGCAGGGGGGCCAAGGTCAATGCCAAAGACAAGTCCGGCTGGACTGCGCTGATGCTCGCCTGCCAGGGCGGCAAGCTCGAAGCGGTGAAGGCGCTGCTTGACAGGGGGGCCGATGTCAACGCAGCTAACAGCAGCGGCATAAACGCATTGATGATCGCCTCCGAAAACGGGTACAGCGAGATCGTCAAAGTGCTGCTCGGCAAGGGGGCTGAGGTCAATGCAGCCAACAGGGACGACTGGACCGCGTTGTCGGCCGCCTCCTGGGGCGGCTATAAAGAGGTCGTGGAAGCGCTGATCGCCGGAGGGGCCGAGGTCAATGCCAAGAGCAGCACCGACGGCGCTACGGCGTTGACGGCTGCCTCCTTCAGGGGCAACGCCGGGGTCGTGCAGGCGCTGCTCGCCAATGGGGCCGGCGTCAATGTCAAAGACAAGGAGGGATCAACCGCCTTGATGCTTGCCTCACAATATGGCCACCCAGACGTCGTGCAGGTCCTGCTCGCCGCAAAGGAGGCCGATGTCAACGCCAGAGACGACCACGGCGATAGCGCTTTGACGCTTGCCTCCCGTTACGGCCACCTGGATACGCTTGCCCCCCGGTACGGCCACCTGGAGATCGTGCAGGCGCTTCTTGACAGGGGGGCCGATGTCAATTCGAGGGCCAATAACGGCGCAACCCCGTTGATCTTTGCCTGCATGAAGGGCTATGCCAGGATTGTGGAAGCGCTGCTAGCCGGGGGCGCCGATGTCAATGCGGAGGCCGATGACGGCCAAACCGCCCTGATGGCGGCCTCCCAGAACAGCAGCCTGGAGGTCGTGCAGGCGCTCCTCGACAAAGGGGCCAGGGTCTCTGCGGCTAACAAGGACGGCTACACCGCGCTTATGATTGCATGCGAGGACGCCCACCGCGAGATCGCTGAAGCGCTGCTCGCGGCAGGGGCCGAGATCGACGCAAAAAAGAAGGACGGCTACACAGCGCTCATGTTGGCTTGCCAGGCCGGTCACCGGGACGTGGTCACGGTCCTGCTCGACAGGGGGGCCGAGGTCAATGCCAGAAGGAACGACGACCGGACCGCGTTGATGGCCGCTTCCATGAATGACGACCGCGAGATCGCCCAAGCGCTGCTTGATAAGGGGGCCGAGGTCAATGCCAGGGCTAACGACGGCGAAACCGCGCTGATGGTTGCCTGCGGAAACGGCAACCTCCAGGTCGTGCTGGCGCTGCTTGACAGGGGGGCTGAAATCCATGCCCGGATGAATGAAGGTTTCACCGCGCTGATGATTGCTTCCATGCAGGGCTTCCGGGATGTCGTACAGGCGCTGCTCGACAGAGGCGCTGAGGTCAATTCCGCCAAGGAGGACGGCGCAACCCCGCTGATGCTCGCCGCTCCTGATGGCCACCTGGCGGCCCTGGATCTGCTGCTCGCCAGGGGGGCGCAAGTCAATGTCAAGGACAATAACGGCGTTACCGCCCTGATGCTCGCCTCCCGCAATGGCCGCGCCGAGATTGTTCAGGAGCTGCTGGCAAAAGGGGCCGGGGTCAATGACAAGGACAAGGACGGCGCAACCGCGTTGCAGCATGCCTCGATGTATGGCCACGTGGAGGTCGTGCGGTTGCTGCTCGCAAAAAAGGCCGACGTCAATGTCAGGAACAACAACGGCCAAACAGCCCTGATGCTTGCCGCCACGGATGGCTACCGCGAAGTCGTAAAGCTGCTGCTCGCAAAAAAGGCCCTCGTCAATGCGAGAGACAAAAACGGCCGTACCGCGTTGATGTTTGCCTCCCAGGGCGGCCACCGCCAGGTTAAGAAACTGCTCCTGAGAGCGGGGGCAAAATAAAAGAGCAGCAATTCAGGAAGGCGGGAAGCATGGAGCAGGCACATCTGAAGTGATCCGTGAGTTTTTGCCGGATAAGCAAACATAGTCATAAAAAAGCCGTAATTATCGTGACTTACACAGGGGGGTCGAATTTGTCGTGTGCCTGCGGTTTTTGGACTTTTGGCAAGATTGGAGTGGCGTGAACCAGCATGAAGTTGGGTGTTTGTCAACGCTGCTGAACTTAGTCCCTTGTATCGCATACGATCCACCCAAGCTGATTTGTGTTGCACATCTTTGATTTTATGCAATACAAATGCATTTGGGTGTCATTGATGCGACTCAAACTTCTTCCGTGATCCGCAGAAGCTCCTGGAAGAATAGAACCGAGAAAAGGATGGATCAGCTCAAACTGCGCCTTGACCACAGCCAATCGGGGGTGATCTTTTCTTTGAGGTCGGCTTCGAATTCGAGAACCTCCTCAAGGGTCGCCCGCGTACCCTCAATTCTGGATGAGAGGACGGCCTCCTGAGTGGTAAGAGGTGAGAGCATCACGGCTGGATTGACGATGCTTTGCAGGATGCCGTCATATCTCGCAAGCGCTGCATTTGCTTTGCCGATTAGCGGTATGTGTTCTTCCCATTATCTGTGTAATTTGCGGATTGTTTTTCTGTTTCGTTGCGGTCTAGGGCTGCTCAGTGTCCTCTGCTTCTCAGCGGTGAACGCTTCTGTTTTTTTTCGCTTTCCGCTTCCCGCGCCTTTTTTTGTCGACTAAAATACTCCCGCAAACGTCTAAGCGTCTAAATAAACAGGGATTCGATCTTTTCGACAACTTTTCCCAAAAGGGGGAGGACTAACGTGATAAAGCGCGGGACTATTATCGGCATTGGAACGGCCATTCTTGTCATTGGCCTTACAGGTCTGGGTCTTGTGCAGACCGGAGTGATTCAACCACCCGAAGTGAAAACGCTCGAACCGGCGCCTGCAAGCAGCCAACAATCCCAGTGCCTGGTGAACGAAACTGCGCCGGCTGCCGTACCGGCCCCTCAATCCGGGGTGGGACCAGGGACCGAAACCGGCGCAAACCTCAAAGAGAGTGCCGTTCAGGGGCAGCAACCCCCGTCCGGAGACCTTGCGGCCGAAAAACCGGCCCCGGCCCCGCAGGCAGGCGAAAGCGAGCGCCGTTATCCGAAACAGGATCAATTTGCGCAACCCCGGTCCTCCCCGGTTCAGGTCCAGAAGGAACTCTCGCAGGACGATAAGACAACTCGAAAACCAAAATTCGACGAGAAGCGCCGGCAGGCCCACCTCAAATCCGAATCGGAGCGCTATGCGCGCAGGACGCCTCCGGCTATCAGCGCGCAGCCTGTAGTGATCAGGTTCAATTTCGATCCGGCGCGGCATCGCGGACTTAATGTGGCGCGGGTGCATTCGGGTGACAGAATAATGGTGAATGTGCAGCCGGTTGGACAGGTGGACCAAAGAGTTCACTTCACTTTTTCGAGGAATATCAACTCACGGCGGGGCGCCGTCTTAAAGCTGGAGACGATGCATTCGTCCGCTCGGCCGGTTATGTATCCGAATGACCTGGGCTACTATGTAATCGAGGTAAAAATCTATCCGGGTAACCGGTGGAACATCATGCCGAGGAGTTTTGTATGGCCCGAATCTGTCTGACCCTGTTGTTTTCGGCTATCTCTGTGGCCGGCTTAGGCCTGGTTGTGTATGCAATCCTGGCCGGGCGCCGCCGAAATCGCGAGTCCATCAGCGGGGAGAGTGTGGCGGTCGGTTTTTCTGACTCTGCCGGGGAACCTGGCGGGGTCCTCGATCTTGATATCGGTCATGAAGGGCTAAAGCACAGGGAAAAAGAGCCTTTCGACCCGGATAAGCACAAACCGGAGCTTATCTGATCCTCAACTTGTAATTCGTAATGAAGACCCCACTGAGAGTCAGGACTGCTCCCAGGGCCAGTGAAATGTCGATGGACTCGTGCAGGAGCACAAAGCCCAGAATCGCCGAACTGATTGGAACGATATTGATAAAGACCCCTGCCCTGGGAGGACCTAGAGCAAGTATGCCCTCGTAATACCAGGTGAATCCCAGAGCGGACCCGAAGAAGCCGAGGTAGAGGATTGCCAGCCAGACGGAGGAGGAAAGGGCTGCGATTTCTGACGGAAGTCCCTCGCAAAGGGCGGGCGCGAGGAGACATACGGTCCCCATTACGCAGGAGCAGGTCACGGCCGCCAGGGGCGATACATTTCTCATGGCCTTTTTGCCCAGCAGGGAATAGGACACCCAGCTTGCAACACAACCCAGGATGTAAAGCTCTCCACCCCCCAGCCTGCCCTGCAACAGGGCCGCAAAAGAGCCTTTCGAAATGACTACCGCCGCTCCGGCAAAAGAAATGAAAATCCCTGCCGCTCTGACGAGGCCAAGCTTTTCGTTGAATAGCAGCGCAGAAAAAAGCGCGATGAAAGCTGGATTTGCGGCGATAATGAAGGAGGCGCGGCTGGCGGTAACCGTCTTGAGGCCGGAGAAAAAAAAGACATTGTAAGCGAAGACACCCGTGAGGCCCAGCAGGAGCAGTAAAAAAAATTTACCTGGCGCGAACAGCACCCTTGGGTCCGTCCTGCCGTTTGATCTCAGTACGAAAATGAGAAGAAAAATGGATGCGACAAAAAATCTGAGGAAGGCGGCCGAAAAGGGGCCAGCCTCACGGGATGCTATACGTCCGGCGACAAAGGTCCCGCCCCAAAACACAGCCGTAAGGACCAGCTTTAAATAGAGGAGCGCGCGGGGTTTGCCCCCCGCGCCGAGACAGCGGTTCACCGCAAAAGATTCCACCACAGCAACTCATGTCCCTCTGGGAAACCCAAAACCACGAAAAGGCGCCAGAACGAACGGTACTCTAGCCCCTAAACTTGTGGGCGGCCTTTTCGAAGCAGTTGTTCATGTCCCTTTGGGACACCCTGAAACCATGAAAAGTCGTAGCAACTTTTCGAGACAGAGGCGGGGCATAGTCCGGGCAGGGAGAGAAAAGACGGATGGGGGGAGGGGGAGATGGGGTGAGGCGGTGAGGGTTTTGTCTCCGTATCTCCGTATCTCCGTGTCACCGTATCTCCGTGTCTGGTCCCTGTGTTCTCTTCCTGTCCGGACCATGTCCCATAATCTGGTCAATCCGCTTACCGGCTTTAGCTGGAAGCTCTGCGGTTGAATTCGTCCAGTCCTTTGTGCGTTTATCCGTGTCTTGAGGCAAAATATTTCATGTAATCGACAAGCACCCTGACCGCCTCAAGGGTTACGGCATTATAGATGGACGCCCTCAAGCCTCCGACCGAGCGGTGTCCTTTCAACCCGGCCAATCCGGCTTCAACGGCCCCTGCGAGAAATCCTTTCTCCAACTCGGCGTCAGGCAGCAGGAAGGTGACGTTCATGCGGGAGCGCGAATCCTGCCTGGCCGTTCCCCGGTAAAAGTCCTGGCTGTCTATAAAATCGTAGAGAATCCGCGCCTTCTCGTCGTTTATCTTCTCCATGAGGTCCAGACCTCCGACGGTCTGTTCAATCCACTTGAGCACCAGTTCGCATACGTAGATACAAAAGCAGGGCGGTGTGTTGTAGAGCGATTTGTTCTCAGAATAGGTCGTGTATTTGAGCATCGTTGGAAGTTCTTTGGGAACTATTTCCAACATGTCCCGGCGAATAATGACCAGGGTAACCCCCGCCGGGCCGATGTTTTTCTGCGCCCCGGCGTAAATCAGCCCGAAGGGGCGGGGATCGAACCTGCGGCTGAATATGTCTGAGGACATGTCGCTGATGAGAGGAGCAGCGCCCGGGCCGGGGAAACTTCTCCACTGGGTGCCCCGGATAGTGTTGTTCGAGGTTATGTGCAGATAGGCGGCATCCTGATTGAGAGGGACCTTTTCCGGGATGCAGGTAAACTCCATGTCCTGGGAGGTTGCTACCACACGCACCTCTTTGCCCAGTGCGCGGGCTTCCTTTATTGCCCTGGTCGACCAGGTCCCGGTATCCACGTAATCGACGGGCTTGCCGGCAACCGCGAGGTTCATCGGGACCATGGAGAATTGGAGGCTTGCGCCTCCCTGAATGAAAAGGACCTGATAGCTGTCGTCGAGGCCCAGCAGGCGCCTGACCCTCTGAACAGCGCTTTCCAGAACGGTTTCAAAACTCTTGGACCGATGGCTTATTTCCAGCACCGACATGCCTGAGCCTTGAAAATCGAGCATTTCCATCTTTACCTGCTCGAGCACAACGAGGGGCAGGGCAGCCGGTCCCGGATTGAAGTTTAAGACTCGTTGGGTCATGGGTCTTTCTCCTCTGTCGCTTAATCGTAAACGGGTGAATAGGACCTTGAAGCTTTTACCTATCCACCGATGCTTTTTTTTGTCAATTCCTTTCTCGAATTATTATTTTTAAATAGGATTGAAAAGTTGACCTGGAGATCAGGTATTGGAGTTTTAAATGCAGATTGAATGGCAAATTGCTCCCCGTAATGAGTGGCAGGCCGATGCCTTGGTCTTCTTTGTTTTCGAGAAGTCCAACGAATATCTTCCGGGCTTGAGGGGGTTTCTGGAAGATGAGGGAAAGTGGCTCGCTGTGTCCGCTGCCTTGCCCGACTTTAAAGGCAAGCCCTCTGAGGTGGCCGTCGTTTATGCGCCTGCCGGTGAGGTGCGGGTCCAGCGCGTCATACTTGCGGGTCTGGGCCCGGCAGAACAGTTCGAAATCGAAAAGCTGAAAAACGCCGCCGCGTTCGCTCTGAGAAAGTGCCGCGAGATGGGCATAAACAGGCCGGGGATTCCCTTATCGGCCTTCGAAGGGTTTCCCTGCGAGTCGTCTTCATGCACTGTAGAGAGTCTGCTGCGAGAGGGTCTGACCGGCGCGATGGCCGGGCTTCATCGTTTCAGTGAAATGAAGACCAAAAACTCGGATGCCCCTCAAGGCCCCGAGTCCATCCTGCTTGTCTGCGATGCCGATCCGGGCCCCGTTCTGCGGGAAACTGCCGCCCTGGCCCGGTCTGAGGTCGCCGGGATCGTGCTCGCCAGAGACCTGACCATATCTCCGGCCAACCGTGCGACCCCCGGATTTATTGCCGAAACCGCGTCTGAAATTGCTGCAAAATTCGGGTTCCAAATCGAAATAATCGACCTGGATTCGGCGCGATCCATGGGCATGGGGGCCTTTGACGCAGTCGCCAAAGGCAGCACCGAACCCGCTTTTGTCATCGTTCTCGAGCATGCGCCGCCCGGGACCGCAAACGATCCTCCGATTGTTTTCATCGGCAAGGGCATCACCTTCGACACGGGAGGCATTTCGCTCAAACCGAGAGATAAGCTCGAAGACATGAAGCAGGACATGGCCGGGGCAGCATCCGTTTTGGGCGCCTTTGAGGTGATCGGCCGCACCGGTCTTGTGAGGCGAGTGGTGGGCATACTTCCCTGCACGGAAAATATGCCCGGCGGCCGGGCATATAAGCCCGGAGACGTTTTCCGCTCCTATTCGGGGCAGACGGTCGAAATCATAAGCACAGACGCTGAAGGCAGGCTGGTGCTCTGTGATGCGCTGGCCTACGCCGCCCGCCGCTTCAAACCCGCACTCATGGTCGATATCGCCACCCTTACAGGGGCGAGCATCATCGCTCTTGGCAGGGATGTCGCCGCAGTTTTGGGCAATCGCGAAGGGCTGGTCCGCTCCATTCAGCAGATCGGCGCCTCAATTGGGGAAAGATTCTGGCCTCTGCCTCTGTGGGACTCTTACTTCGAGGCTTTGAAGAGCGATGTGGCCGACATGAAAAACGTTGGGGACCGCAGCGCCGGGGCGATCATCGGGGCAATGTTTCTCAAACAGTTCGTACCCAAGGAAATCCCCTGGGCGCACCTCGATATTGCCGGCACCGCATGGACCGACAAAGACACCGGCTTCTCTCCAAAGGGCGCAACCGGCTTCGGGGTAAGGACCCTTTTTGAAATCGCGCGCAGGTGGCCCGGGAAAGATTGACACGGTGAAGGGGAGACACGGAGACGCGGGGACAAAAAGGCTGACGCGGTGACACGGGGACGCGGGGACGCGAGGGCATTTAGCGGATACACCACTGATCGGGATGGGAGAGCATTTGGATTATCTTGCCCTGTATGTATTCGTATTGTTTATCGAGTTTATTCGAATAATATCATGGATGTCTTCATCGCCAATTGGTAGACGCCCGGCTCTCGAAAGTGCCGAATGCTAACCATCTCCCCCTCTTCCGCGGAGAGATCGCCTGCATTTGATCTCCGCGTCACCGCGTCCCCGCGTCAGTCTTTTTGTCCCCGCGTCCCCGCGTCCCCGCGTCCCCGCGTCCCCGCGTCAGTCTTTTTGTCCCCGTGTCCCCGCGTCTCCGCGTCGGTCTTTTTCTCCCCGCGTCAGTCCCTCCCACCCTCCGTCACAGTCCGGTTTGCCGCTTCAGGTTGTTGAGCTTCTGGAGGAGTTCCAGGGTCGCTTCCGAACCTTTTTGGTCGATTACGTGCGGAGTAATCGCCACCAGTAGTTCGGTCCGCTGAAGATCGGTGCTCTTGGAGGAGAAAAGAGGCGAGAGCAGTGGTATGTCCTGGAGAAAGGGGATCCCGTTTTTGGTGACAGTATTCGACGACTGGATTATTCCGCCGATTACCACCGTTGAGCCGTTCTGGGCAAGAAGAGTGGTCTTTATGTTCCTTTCGGTAAAGGTTGGCGCGGTATTGTTGGCACCGACCGTAGCAGTGGTGCTCACCTGTCGAATCGTCTGTTCCAATTCGAGCCGGACCAGGCCCCCGGCGTTTATATGCGGCGTTACGTTCAGGATGACGCCGGTTTCCGCGTACTGGATCGTGCTGAAAACGGAGTTCGCCAAGGTCCCCGTCTCGGCGGTGGAATACGAACCGGTCGGTACCGGCACACTGCCGCCGACTGTAATGGTCGCCGCTGTGTTGTCGGTGGCCAGCAGCGTGGGAGTGGAAAGCACGGTGACGTTGGTTTTGGAGGCCAGAGCGCTCAGAAGCGCCGCTATATTCTGTGAATTGGCGACCCAGGCGAGCCCGAGCCCGGACCCGGCCACCGATCCGATATTAATGGGAAATTGGCCGGCGATCGACGGGGGCGATGTGCCGCCGGATGCGTTGGTAGTTGTGGTTGAGGAATTGGACAGTCCGCCGAAAGAGAGGCTGTATCCCGCGTTGGTGGAGGGATGGGTCTGAAAATAGTATTGCAGCCCATAACTGAAATCCTTGGTCAAGTCCACCTCGGCAACCATCACCTCTATCAGCACAGCCCTCGGAACGATATCGAGGGTCTCGATCGTCTTTTTTATCTTTCCGTAATCGACGGCGTTAGCCCGGACGACTACCGCGTTATTGACCTCGTCGGCAATTATCATCACCTCACCGGTGAAGATGCCTCCGGGCTTTGGCGGCCCGGACGACGCCCCGGTCGACGCTCCGGTCGTCGCTGCGCCGCCGCCGGCGCCCGAGGTCCGCGAAGAGGTGCTCCCGTATGAGCTTCCGGAAACCGCCCCGGTCGAACCGACACCGCCCACCGGACCGCTGCCGCCTGCCAGAGAAGTGCTGCCGGAAGTCCCCCCGCCGAAAGGAGTGCCGCCGCTGAAGGGGCCGCCCCCGCCCCCAGTCGTGCCGAAGGGGCTGCCGCCGCCCCCTGTCGTGCCAAAGGCGCTGCTGGTTGCGGTGCGCCCGGATGGCACAATCTGCTGTCCCATCCCACCGCCGCTGCTAATCCCGAGCACCGAGCCCACGATCTGAGCAATGTCTCGTGCCAGGCCGTTCTGGAGGAAGTACACATAGATTTCTTCCTGGGTCCCCAACCCACGCACATCCAGGGCCTCTATCCATTGCCGGGCCGATTTGAGCAGTTCGGGGTTCTGAGCCATGACCAGCACGCCCCTGTAATTGTTCAGGGGAATAAGCGCCAGGCTGTTCTTGATGGCGCTCTCCTTGAACCCGCCAAGCTTGCCCATGAGAGATTCCATCCCCTGAACGGCGTCCTGAGGAGCTATCGAAGAAAGGGGGATGATCTCCATGCTGACTTCCTTAAGAACATTTATATCAATCGTCTTGAGAAGATTGATAAGAACGCGGGCGTTATCGGTTTCTTCAATAAAGATAAGGCTGTTGGTAAGCGGGTCGGATATGATCTTCCTGCCCGGGGTCAGGAAAGGGGTGAGCAGGCTGGTCGCCTGCTTGTGCTCCATGAATCGGAGCCGGTAGATTACTATGAGCGGCCTTGTGACTTTTTCGTCTTTGAGCAGTTGCGCATTGGCCACAGGGAGACCGCCGCCGCCCGTTTTCTGGGCAAGCTGAACGAAATAAAACCCTTTTTTGGGGATGATGCTGATCCCATTTGCTTCATAGGCCCTTGTCACCATCTGCAAAAGCTCGTCGTTTTCGAAATCACCGTCGATATACATGCTGATCCGGCCCTGAAGGGTCTGGTCCATCACGTAACTGAGCTTCAACTGATCGCTGAATATCTGGTTGGTGACCTCGCCAACATCGGCTTTCTCGAAATTAAGGACGATTCGCTGTCTTTCTTTCTCTCCAGGCCCGGACGGCCCAGCGGGGATTTCCTGGGTTGAAGGGCTTAAGAGTCCGGTCTGGACGGGGGAAATCACGGGCTTTATGGGGGGCGTTCTTTTCGGAGGCAGGGCCCCCAGGGAAATTGTTTTCGAACCCGCCCCCTGGTCCTCCTTCCCCTGTGTCTGGGCTGAGAATTTATCAGTGGCGGCAGGTTTGGATGAATCGATTTCGTCCGGTGTGGAAACAGAGGCGGATTCAGGGGGCGGCGTCGTTGGCCGGGCGACTTGAGGCTGCGGCATCCGGCCGACCGTGCTCTGTGGTGAAGATTGGCATGAAATAGAGGTGATTACCACTATTATTGCGAGAATAGACTGGCACGTTCTCATTTAAAGGTCCCCTCCCTGGCAGAGAACTGCAGACCGGTTCTTTCAAATTTGCGACATTATATCACAATCGGTGAATCGGCAACAGGATAACGGGCCGGAAGCGAGAAGCGCTATAAGCTGCGCTGCGCTAGGATTTTTCTCCTTTTTCCATGAGCGCCGCAAGAATTACGTTTACCACAAGGTCAGGTCCCTTGGTTCTTTGTATTTTTTGTATATTGATTTCCTGCACCTGGATGGCGAACTCAGAATTCTTGACCCTTGAAAGAAAATAGTGCAGCCCATCGACGTTAGTCATGAGATTGAATCTGAGATGCACTTCCTGATAAAGACCATACTCCTTGCTGGCAAGTACCTGGTAGGTCTTGATGTCCAGTTTCTGCCCGCCGGCCCCGCCCTTTGATGAAAGCAGGTCTCCCAGAGAAGCGGCGAGCTGGTACGGGTCGGTCCCCCGAAACAGTTTTTTTTGCATCTCCCTGAGCTCTCCCTCATGCCTTGCGAGGTTGTCCTGAATGCTTTGGCCCTGTTTTAGCTTTTGATCGTATTTGGCAATGAGTTCCTGCTGTTGTTTAATTCTGGAGTCAAGCGCCTCTTTCTGAACCGCTATCGGCGCGACCACGATAAAATAGGCTGCCGCCAGGGCCGCCACCACGATGGCTGAAGCCACTATTGACCATCTGTGTTTCCCGATATCCTTGATTCTTATCTCCGGAATTTTGACTTTCATTGCACGCGCTCCTCGGGAGCCTGCTCACTAGTTCTTTCGCCCTCTTGAGGCGTCTCAGGGGCCTGCTGCTCTTCAGCCTGGGAGGGCGAGCCTTCAAGCAGTCCTTTTTCTACGACGGCAGCCGGACCCTCACTCAAAACCTCACGGGGTGTTTCAGGCGGCAGCGCTTCGAAACTTTTTTTCAGCTTATCCATATCCAATTGAAGCTGAACGTTAAACCTCTCCAGGTCGGTCCCCGGGTCTCGGGTTACAGGAGAAGCGAATTTGACGTCGCTAAGCCCCTCGGTTTTCGACAACTCGGCCAGATATTTGATCGCCGATCTGCTTTCGCCCCTGATAATGAGCTGTCCCTGGCGAAGTGAGAGGTAATTGAGCCAGGTATCGTCAGGAGTGAGTTGGGTAAGGAAGCTCAGAAGCTCCACGAGCTGATAGTCTTCGCTTTTGAACTGCGACAGTGTTTTCTGATCTTCCTGAAACTTCGTAATACGCGTCTGGAGCTCCTCGATGGGTTTCCACCGGGCTTCGAGCTGATGGATTTGAACTTTGAGGCCATTGCTGGTCTGAACCATGCTTGTAGTCACGTGCGACTGATAGAGGCCATAGAGGACGAAAATGAATATGAGCGCCGCCAGAGGCGCGGCAATTCGAGGAATCTGCCATGGTTTCAACAGGATTTCGGAATCGAAAGTGTGAATGGCGTCCTGTTTTAGCAGGCGGCGAAACCAGTTGGCGACTAAAGACTCAGGGACCTCTTGCACCTTAACGGGCAACCCCGCCTTGGCCCAGGTTGCGACCGGACTTTCGGCAGAATTGCTCTCCCCAGGTGCACAGATAAGGTGGATGTGCTGCTCGCGCTCCTCGTTGCCGAGGGATTTGAGGTTCTCGCCAAACAGTTCCAGGCCATGGAAAGACTTACCGACCACCGCACAATCCAAAAAGGCGCCCCGGTAGAATCGATGTACTTCAAGATTCCCATCATCCAGACAGCGGACAATGATCTCGCACTCTTCTCCCCCATCATCGATCAGCGGCAGCAAAGCTGAAAACGACAGCGCGCTCGGCACCACGGCGAAGGTATGGAAAAGCGTTCCATTGAGCGCCTGGTTCAGTCTGTCGTAAATCTGCTTTTGAATGGCGAAAACGGGGACGGAAACATGCTGATTCAACACAACCGGCGGCCCGACAAAATGCAGGGTCCTGTCGTGCTCCTGAAAGATGTTCTCCTGCCAGTCGAAGTTAATCGCATCATCGAGCTGGTCCTTTATCGACAGGGGATAGTGTTCACTGTGGACGGAATAGAAAACGCTCGACACAATGGCCAGCAGGGCGCTTCCTTTCCTGCCTTTCGGCTTGAGGTTCAGATATTGGAGATGATCGAAAACCGATTCACCCCGAGGGACACGGGATTGTTCAGCGACTCCGATTTCCCACGATCTCCAGTGCCTGTGCGCCTGCAGGACCTCTATCCTCATAGGTTCCACATAGACGGCGTACAGGTTGGTCGGTCTGTATTTTATTATGCTTTTTAGCATAACTATTCCTTTTGAAGCGAATAAAGGGAATTGAGGCCCTGCCTACATCACCTTCCTGCTCAATATGTTGTAGGGGTTTTCGCCGCCGCCCACGAGGCGGACCGTTAGCCAGACACCCGCACTCGGGGGTCCGTTTGCCGATTTCCCAAACGAAAGAATGCGATAGACGCCTCCGGGTCTCCAGGACATCAGTTTGAGCACGGAATCCTGTTGCTCTTCAAAGCCTGGCGGCAGGTTTGTATTGCCCCCATGAATCGTCAACAGGCTGAAAAGGGAATTTTTGGCCGGGATTACGAGGCCCTGAAAAATCTCCGGGAACTCACCCGCCCTTTCATCTCTTCCCCGATCGTAGCCGTAAAAAAGCTGCTGGCTGAGGCCCGGGACGAGCAGCAACTGATCCAGGCCGGTGAGCGGGCCATTGAACGGAATGTAGTTTAGGCCCGCCTTGATATAGTCATCTTTCTCCATCCCTTGAGGCCGGCGGATACCGCCGGCATCGATAAAATCGCGTATCCGGTCCGCCAGCTTCTCCGAGGTAAATTCATCGGCGCCGGCCCTTTGAAGCACCTGCCTGAGTTGAGCCTCCCGGGCCGAGTTGACGTTTACCTTGATCTCTTCGGGTTCGATAATCACGACGGCGATACCGCTCTTATACTCGACTATGCGGGGCCGCCCATCGGGCTGCCAGTTCAGACCGAGAGGCTGGTCCATCCGCAAAGGAGGGGCCTGGCCCATCCGCGCCAGGGCTTCATAGCATCCCCCAATGGCAAGATAGAGGGCCTGGGAGTCTCGTATCGAGTGAATCCGGTCCTCTCCCAGCAGGCGGGTCTGGGCGCTTATCTGGAATGCAAACCACATGATAAGGGCGCAACTCCAAAGAACGGCGATAAGCACAACACCCCTTACGGAGGACAGAGGACGGATGACGGAGGACAGAGGACGGATGACGGAGGACAGAGGACGGATGACGGAGGACAGAGGACGGATGACGGAGGACAGAGGACGGATGACGGAGGACAGAGGACGGTTGACGGAGGACAGAGGACGGTTGACGGAGGACAGAGGACGGATGACGGAGGACAGAGGACGGTTGACGGAGGACAGAGGACGGATGACGGAGGACAGAGGACGGATGACGGAGGACAGAGGACGGATGACGGAGGACAGAGGACGGGCGATATTATTCATTGGTTTAAGCCTGTGTTCAGGCCACCTGCTCCGGCGCCCGGGGGCAGCGCCTTTGGGACCTCGATCGAGAATGGAGAGTTTACCATGCAGGCCCGTGCGTGAACCACCGAATCCTGTGCTCTCCACCTCACAAGGACTTCCACCGGTAATTGGTCCGCAGTCTCCCAGGATTGCGAAAACTCCCTGGACTCCTTGTCGGCATAGGCCAGAACGAATTCCTGAAAATTAACTCCATAAGTGCGAACGGCAGTGTCTTGTTTGCCGGAAGACCTGCCGGCGAGAAACTTTTCGATGGAACCCGGATGATAGGGGTCCAGCAGAAGTTCAGAATAGTAGAGCACCCTGGAGTTTGAATCATACGAGTAACGAGCGACTACCGGTACACCCTGTGAGATCGCCTTTACGGAATGAGAGGTTACAAAAGCAATCGAGTTCGGCTGCCCGGCAAACACGGGATGCACGCTGCCCGTGAACCTGATGGGCTTTGGATCGCATTCGGCCAGTTGGCGATTGAGCAGATCGGTCAACTGGAAAGTCAGGTCCGGCTTCTGATTCTGAGTGCTCTGCCATACGCGCAGCGCAAACGAAAAACAAACCGAGAGAATGCCGACCACAAGCGCGGAGATCGCCGTGGCCAGGATCAGCTCGATCAGAGTGAAGCCGGTTTTGTCCCAGCGTTTATACCTCACCGTCCACTCCGCTCCTCCCTCCGTGATTCACCGCTATTTCAGATCTTTGTTGGGAATTATTATGCTAAATTCCAGACTTGAGGATTTGTAGTTCAGCATCACACGGCATAACCGGCCGAATTTGCCGCCGCCCTCACTTTCTTGATCAAGTGGGACCGCAAGCAGGTAAACACCTACCTCAGGAGATCCCTCAAACTCCCCCAGGCGCACAAACCCGGCCATCGCCTTTACCGGATCGGCCAGGATGACCTGTGCGGCGGACTCCAATATGGGCTGAATATAAGCCTTTTCCTTCAAATTGACCCTATAACGAAGGGACTCGGAGATAAGCCCCATCGTCGCGCCTATAATCAAAGCGCCGATAGCCAGGCTGACCATCATCTCAAGGAGCGTGAATCCGCGTCTCTGCGTCCCCGCATTAAAAACTGACGCGGAGAAGGGGAGAGGGGGAGAAGGGGAGAGGGTTTTGTCTCCGAGTCTCCGCGTCCCCGAGTCCCTCCATGTCCGGACCATGACCCGTCCCCGAGTTCCCGCGTCCCCGCATCCCTCCATGTCCGGACCATGACCCGTCTCCGCGTCCCCGCATCTCTCCATGTCCGGACCATGACCCGTCTCCGCGTCCCCGCGTCCTCGCATCTCCGTGTCTCCGCGTCCCCGCATCTCCGTGTCTCCGCGTCCCCGCGTCCTCGCATCTCCGTGTCTCCGCGTCCCCGCGTCTCCGTGTCTCCGCGTCCCCGCGTCCCCGCGTAGGTCTTTTTGTCCCCGCGTCTGTTTTCTCACCCCGTCACTTAGTCCTTTTCATGCTCAACGTTCCAAACAGTGGATGTATATAGACGTGGTAAGTGCGCTCGTGATCGAAGACAACTTCAAAATCGTTTCCGACGAGGCTGCCGTCGGGGTAAAAAATAATAAGGAAATCGCCCGTTTCCGGCTCTTTCTGCAGGTTCTCTGAAAATATTTCGGCATTCAGAGGAATGGACTGCCTGGGTGGATTTTCAAAACCGTAAACCCGCGTGATCCCGTTGAGTCTGAATGAGATCGGGCGTCCGCAATTCATGGCGAACAAGCGGCTCCTTTCTATTGACTCTGTGAATTGCTGAAGAAAATCGCTGTCTTCAATCTGTTTCCAGTTGGAGCCGATCCTTGGGACAACCACGGCGATAGTAACTGAAATGATCACCAGTACCACGATCAATTCAATCAGGGTAAAACCGCGAACGGAGATCGGAGGGCGGAAGACGGGAGACGGAGGACGGAGGACGGAAGTCGGAGGACGGAAGTCCGAAGAGGGAATCTCCCGATCTCTGAACTCCGTGCTCCGTTCTCCGTTCTCCTTGCTCCGTTCTTCGTTATCCGTCATCTGTCTTCCGTCACCCGTCTTCCGTCATCTGTCTTCCGTCCTCCGTCTTCCGTCCTCTGTCTTCCGTCCTCCGTCTTCCGTCACCCGTCTTCCGTCATCCGTCTTCCGTCATCCGTCTTCCGTCTAGAATTTGACGTCGTTGATTCCAAAGATAGCCGAAAACATGCTGATGACTATCAGGGCGATAAGTCCGCCGGTACACAAGATCACCAGAGGCTCCATGAGGGTCATGATCCTCTGAATCGTCCTGTGAAGTTCTTTTTCAAAGTATTCCGAAAGAGAGAGCAGGCCCGCTCCGATGTTGCCCTGCTCTTCGGATATGCGCAACATTGTTCCCATTCGCGCCGGAAAAGCCGAATGGCTGCGAAAAAAATTGCTCATCGACCGCCCGATTTTTATTTCCTGATGCAGGGGTGCTATCGACTCCCTGAGAACGGCATTCATTATCAGTTCCTGGCCGAGGCTGAGGGCCTTCAGAAGGGGGACCCCCGACTCCAGCATGGTCCCTAGCGTTCGGCAGAAGCGTGTTAGCTCGCTGTGCAGGATCAAATAACGCGAAAATGGGAACCAGAACAGGCATTTATCCAAAAATCTTCTTATATTTGGCCGGCGAAGAAGGTATTTGCCGCCCCAGAAGCCCACTGCAATGGCGATCGGGACCAGCCATCCGAACTCTTTGAGCCAGGCGCCGATATTGACCATAACCTGGGTGATAAAAGGGACTTTCTGATTCAGGTCGTGAAAGATTTGCGCAAATTTGGGAATGACATAGACCAGCAGGACTACCACCGAAACCACAGCGGTCCCCAGCAGGATAACAGGGTAGATCATCGATGAGATCATGGCCTGTCGAAATTCGCGCCGCTGCTCGAGGTACTGGGCCAGGCGCTTGAGGATAGGCCCGAGCGTGCCGCTTGCTTCGCCTGCCCTTATCATGTGATCCGACAGGGAGCCGAATACATCTCGATATTGACTCAGGGCGCCCGAGAGATCGTTTCCGGCCTGAACGCTTTCAAACAACTCCTGCACCATGCGCTGAAGGCGTTTGTGAGTCTGATTGCTGCTTATGAGGCTAAGGGCGCGGTCAAGCGGCAAGCCTGCAACAAGAAGGTCGGAGAGATCGAAAAAAAAACGGATGATATGCTCTTCGGGGACCCGCCGCTTCTTGCGGCTTCTTACGGCCTTGATCCTGACCGGAAAAAGCCTGCCCGCCTTAAGCTTCCTGGCGGCGTCCAGTTCCGAGAGCGCTTCGGTCACTCCCCTGTGTATTGCCCCACTGGCATCCCGCGCCTGGTATTGGAAAAAACTCATAAGAACTCCGTGATTAGTGATTAGCACGTTATTCTCTATTCACCATTCCTCGCGTAGCGATAGAACCAAGAGGAATTATTTTGCTTTTACTATTCACCATTCACGATTCACTATTCACTAAACCGACAGGCTTGTTACCCTCAGGACCTCGGAAAGGCTCGTCATCCCTTCGACCACTTTTCGGAACCCGTGGTGGGCCAGTTGCCGATAACCCAGTTCAAACGCTGTACGGGAAATGCTTCCGGCGTCTTTGCCCGCGACAATGAGCGATTTTACGGACTCGTTGACCGGGAGAATCTCGAAAATTGCCTGCCTGCCTTTATAGCCGGTATATCCGCACCTCTCGCACCCCTTGTTCCGGTAGAGGGTAAGGCTGGGGGGCAGATCGGGCAGTAGTTCGCCGATTCGGTTCCTGTCCTCTTCACGGGCCGAGTATTCCGTTTTGCAGTAAGGGCACAGTACGCGGATAAGACGTTGGGCCATGATCGAGAGAAGCGAATCGGCCATCAGGAAGGACTCGATGCCGATGTCTCGAAGGCGCGTAATTGCCCCCGGGGCGTCGTTGGTGTGCAGCGTCGAGAGAACAAGATGTCCGGTCAGGGCCGACTCGATGGCTATATCCGCAGTCTCCTTGTCACGAATTTCACCTATCAGCAAAACATCCGGGTCCTGTCGAACCAGAGAGCGCAACGCACTTGCGAAGGTCAGGCCAATCTGCGGTTTTACCTGCACCTGGTTTATTCCGTTTATCTGGTATTCGACCGGATCTTCGACCGTGATAATCTTGCGCGTAACCGTATTGAGCTTTTTCAGAACGCCGTACAGAGTCGTTGTCTTGCCTGACCCGGTCGGTCCTGTGACCAGGATCATCCCGTATGGACGCTCGATCAGATTCTGGACATAATCAAGGTCTTTGTGATCCATCCCCAGGTTGGAGAGATCGTATTCAACGCTTTCCTGCGCAAGGAGCCTCAGGACCACACTCTCCCCATAGATGGTCGGCACGCTCGAAACACGAATGTCCACCTCGCGATTTCCAAATCTTATTTTGATCTTGCCGTCCTGGGGCAGGCGGCGTTCGGCTATGTTAAGGTTGGCCATAAGCTTGAGCCTGCTCACGATGGCTGACTGCATGGCCTTCTGAGGCTGGTCAAGATCGAAAAGCACGCCGTCCACCCGGCATCGTACGTGAAAGGAGCGCTCGAAAGGCTCGAAATGTATATCCGAGGCCCGCATATCGAGCGCTCTGGAGATGAGCACGTTTACCAGCCGCACAATAGGCGCCTCCAGGGCCAACCCCTTGAGGTGTTCCAGGTCTTCCTCAAAGCCGTCCGCACCGATGGCAATCCCATCCCTGGACTGTGCTTCAGCCTCGCGGGCCGCCGTTCCGTAAAGCCGGTCGATAGCCGTACGGATTTCCTCGCGCTGCCCTACGCAAAGGCTAAGTTCCATTCCGGCAAAATAGTTCGAAACAATATTGAGAATCGGCAGGTCCAGAGGATTATTCACAACGACCCGCACCCGTCCGCTTTCCACTTGAATGGGCAAAACAGCGTGCTTGCGCAGAAAAAACATTGAAACGCCTTCCAGAAGCACGGGCTTTTCCGGATAGTCTTCACGCTCGAGCATCGCAATGCCCAGATGCCCGGCCATAACGCGAAGGATGCGGCCTTCATCGGTAACCGCAATGTTTTCGAAAGCATCCAACAACGGAAGGCATTCGACGAAAATGGATTGCTGCAAAAGCCGTTTGTGCTCTTCAGGCAGATTGAATTCCTTCTGAAATGCATCCAGAAGAGAAATTCGTTCTTCCATGGGATGTCCTCCAGGTACAAATTGCGGAATTTAGGAATTCGGGAATCAAGGAATTGGTGTTACCCTAAATCCCTTGAAATTCCCTAATTCGCTCTTAATTCCTCAATCCCTCGAGCCTCTTGCAAAATGCCTGGGAACCAAGCAGACGGATCCATTCATCTGCCCCGAGAATAGGCAACCTTAGCGATAATAGTTATTTTTCAGTTGCCGTTCTCCCTTTAAGGACAAGGTC
>JBEKQE010000082.1:0-22101 GCA_049520035.1 Syntrophobacteraceae bacterium
TCATCTTCAGTGACATTGAAGGCTAAATTGCCGACATGAATATTCATATTCGCTCTCCTCTGTTTCCGCCTTGAGCAACCGAATTATGCTAATCTGCTGCTTGCAAATTTGGCTTCCTCTTATAAAGATAAAAGCCGGAGATTTACTCCGGCTCTTTCTTCCATCGTAGAATAGACGAAAATTTCTCTATAGAGGCTAAAGCTTTCTCACTTTAGTCGCCTGAGGGCCTTTTGTGCCTTTTTCTTCGACAAAGCTCACCCGATCGCCTTCGCTCAGGGACTTAAATCCGCTGCCTTCAATAGCGGAAAAATGCACAAATAAGTCACTCCCGCCGTCTCTTTCAATAAATCCAAAACCCTTGCTCTCGTTGAACCACTTCACTCTACCTTCTGCCATCTTTGATCCTTTTCTGATTTTTTTGGTGCGGCTTAGGAGCTACTTAAGAATCGTTCCAATCAGGCGAAAGATCGACTCCCGGGGCAACTCAATTTAACAGCACTGCTCGTATCTCTTGGGTATGGTAGCGCCTCTTCGCGAAAAAAGCAAGGCATGGCGCACTTTTTTCTCTCAGCTACCCCCCTTCCCGTGCGAGGACCCGGCCGCGAATCCAAGCAAGGCAGCTCTAAATGCCCGCCAATCCCAAAATTTCCCAGCTCTGGATTATGGCATCACCAACCGGGTTCTCTATCCCATCGGCTTTTCTCTGCTTGGCATTCGGTTCAGCCAGTCTGAACATCTTAATGATATTCACAAGCAGCTTAATAATAAGTTCCGCCGATTCCAATCTTTGGCGATTCGCCAAAGACTTGGATTTATCGAACTGCTCTTGAAGAGCTGCTTTACCTGTTTTGTCAATCTCAGATTGAGCTACTTTCTTGAGTCCAAAAATGGAATCCACTACTTCGTAATCGCCTGGATCTGATAAATGTTTGATTGCAAGCCTCAAAATTCTGCTTCTATCGGGCTTGCCGGATTTGTCGTAGGATTCCGATAGTCTGGCCAGGTATGGAATTGCGAAATCGATACAATAAGTTGTAACGTACATTTCCGGAGATTGAGAATAAGTTTTAAGTTCTTCAAAAAAGTACCCGGTGGAACGTAAGTCTTTCACCAAGGCATGCGGAATCTCCATGATAAATCTCCCATGTGTGCGGTTTAAAGCATACTGGTGCTATTTCGGAAGTTTGATGGAGGTAAGCCGCTCCCATACTTTTGCAAGCTGGTTCTCCAGATCAATTAGATACATGTCCCCCGAGATCTCCACCACGATCCCGATCCCGTTGGGTATCTGCACCCTATCGTTGAGCTTGGGTCTCCAGACCTCAACGGGACTCTTCTTGGTGGTTCGAGGCAATGCACCTACCTGCCTTACGGATTTGCGAAATGAATTGAACCCACCTCGAGGGGAATTTGTCATTATTTTGCTTCTCTCTAGCTTCTCGCCGATAACCTGGCTCGAACAGCCGTGGTCTATTATCGTTGCACAACCGGAAACAGCCCTTGGGGGGCCATCAGAAGCGCCTCGCCGATCCTCACGCTCTAGATCAACTCCGCAGGGATCTTATTCCGGGAATACTGGAACACGTGTTTCAGATATTGTCGCCTGAACAAGCCGGATTGTCAATCGATATGGTTAGGCCTGAATGCAGGGAAAGCATCTCCGCTTTAAAGGCATAGAGCGCGGGTTGGCAGGTTTTTGACGACAAAGGAGAAAGGGGGCGAGATATGGGATTGTCGGAGGCTTTACTGCCTTCCCATGTTTGCTTGTCACGTCTAATCAGGTTTGTTCGAGGGCAGCGTGATAATAAACGTTGCCCCCTGACCCTGGGTGCTCCGGGCCGTGATGCTCCCGCCATGCCGCTCGGCTATCTTCCTGCAGATGGCAAGGCCCATTCCCGTTCCCTGGTATTCGCTGCCTCTGCCGTGGAGCCTGTGGAAGGGGGCGAAAATCTTGTCAAGATACTGCTCATCGAAGCCGATACCATTATCCTCTACAATGATCTGACATCCTGAATCGGCATCAGTTACCGAGCGTACCTGAACCATTGGCTTCTCGGCAGGTTTGTGGAATTTCAGCGCATTACCGATGAGGTTCTGGAAAAGCTGCCGCATCTGTGTGGGGTCGGCTGCAATAACCGGCAGTTCTCCGACCCGTACCTCTCCGCCGGCCTTCATTATCCTTAATTCCAGGTCAGCGAGAACTTCATGAATGACGTCGTTAAGATCAATCTCTCGAAAAGGCTCGGTATTCATCGTAACCTTCGAGTATTCAAAAAGAGATGTGAGCAGCGCTTGCATGCGCCGAGTCGCATCGAGCATCCGGTTTAAATAATCGTTGCCGGTCTGCCCGAGCGAATCTTTATGCTTTTGTCTGAGCAGGTTACCAAAAGAGAAGACTTTGTTAAGAGGTTCCTTCATGTCATGGGAGGCAATAGAGGCAAATTCCTGGAGAGCCTGGTTGCTCTGTTCCAGTCTGGCTGCATAGGACTTGAGTTCTTCCTCCGCATTTTTACGAGATGTGATATCCCTGATCGTCCCGACGACCGCAATCCGCAGCCCCGAATCATCCACCAGGTCAGTCACGATATGTTCGGTCGGAAAGATCGAGCCGTCTTTTCGGCGCATCAGGAACTCGGTCCGAAACACGCCCTCTTTGTCCAGCGCGGCAATCGTGCGCCTTCCGAATTCCTCGTACGCGCCTCGGTTCACGTGCAAAAACTCGGTATCTTGTCCCGTAACGTACTCCTGGCTGTAACCAAAATCCCGGGTTAGAGCAGGGTTGCATGCAATAACGGTTCGGTCCTTCGAGTCTATTACGAGGACCGAGTCATCAAGGCCCTCAAAGGTTTTTTCAAGGAGTTGCTGAGATCGCCTAAACCGGTCCCGGATCTGAAACTTGTGAATTGCCTCTCCTATCAGGAGAGTGGAATCTTCGAGCAGGTCAACCAGCCGATCGGGTATCATGGACAGCCTTGTATCGGCCAGGTGAATAGCTCCGGAAATTCCGGCGCCGTAGCGGATGGGGATTACAGCGACCGATTGAAACCCCGAAGAGATGCAAACACCCCTGTACCGGGACAATTCAGAGTCGGTAAGACTCGCGGCAAAGGACGCCGTATCCTGGCATCGAAAGGAGCCTCTGGCGGTCATATGGGGAGTATCCGGGGGTTCGGATTTTCCAGCTACCACGCGAGTGCAGATACAGGGATCCCTCCCCAGGATGATTTCGTTCTCCAATTCCCAAAATTCTTTGCTGAATCCGGTATATGATTCGTATGGAATGGCTCCGCTTTCATTCAGAAGACGAATCCCCACGCAGCGGCACCCACTCAATTCCTGGATTTGCCTGACAACAACCTCAAGATACTCCTGCCTGGACTCGGCGCCGGCCATGGCATGAAGCAGTTGGTTCCTTGCCCGGACTATTTCCTCGATCTTCTCGCGGTTGTGTATTTCCGCCTCTAATTGCCTGTTGGTTTCAATCAGTTCGACTGTCCGCTCTTGAACCCGTGTTTCCAGTTCATCGCGCGACTTGCGCAATTCCTTTTCCATCCGCTTGCGCTCGGTAATATCCTGGACCGTCCCGAACCCGCCGCGAAGCACCCCTTGATCGTCGAACTCCAGCTCTGCCTGTTCATGGACCCATTTGATTGTGTCGCCTGCCAGGATGCGGTGCTCTATATCGTAAGGGGCGCCGCGAAGGGCGGCTTGCCACGACTGATCCACCATTTCCCTGTCATCCTGGTGAACATTGGCGAGAAATGCCTCGTAGGTCAGGGGCAGCCCCTTGGGAATCCCAAACATTCGGTAGGTCTCGTCTGACCAATGCAAAGTATTGCGTTGAACATCCATTCGCCAGCTTCCGATATGCGCGACGGCCTGAGCATGGTGAAGGTCTTGCTCGCCGGCTCGGAGTTCCTCGTTTTGAATCTCCAGTCTCAGACGGGCCTCTCGCAACTCCTTTTCTGTTTCCAATTGTCTCAACTGCTTCAGGCCGAGATTCGCTGTCATCACGGCAAACGAGGTGAGAAATGAAAGGATCGACGGAAGGGTCTCTTTTGGTACAATCGGCACCTTAGACAGAGCGTCCAGATAAGCCGATTCATCAAAGCCGAATTCCTTGGCTTGAGCGCGAAAAAATTCCAGGTCGGGCTCTTCGATAAAGAACTGCCCTATAAAAGCATTGGCGAGGTGTTTTCCTTCAATGATTATCGGGGAAGCTGCATCAGTAAGCCCGTTCAGACATCGGTAAAGTGAAAAGGTTTTCCCTTCCAAAAGATCATTGGCGAGAACCGTATCACTATCGATGCACCTCCTGCAAGTGATCTCGTTCTGCCGATGGAAATCGGTGCACACTCTAAGCCAGGGCGAGGTAACGAGGACTGTTCCCGTAAGATCGATGATCGCCGCAGGAACTCCAACCGCGCTCAAAAAGTTCTCAAGCACCTGTTGAGATCTCTCGATGTCGATCAGATCGGTAAGTTTATGATCCATTTCGAGTTCCCCGGCAACAACTCTCTGTCAGATACAAGCAGAACGATTGAATCCTTTCGGTACAAAGTGGACCTGTTGAAACCTTCATTGCCGTTTAAGGCATTCTCCGAATAGTACAACGCATTCCGGCTGTAAATGGGGTCGAGGCAGTATTCTGCGGGGCGGATTTGGAGTAATTCCCGGGAGAGCCGGCCCCAAATCAGTCAGGTTGGCAAACCAGCATACCCGCGCTGTTGTTTCGCATCTCGGATCGCGCAAATGATCGAGTGCTGGGGCCGCCATGGCGACAAATCCGCAACGGCTGTGGACGCCCTGCAGCGATAAAGACAGGAAAGATTTAACCTGAGGTCAGGAAACCGGCAGTCTTCTATTCCGTGTTGAAACGCTTTGTGAGTGAGGAGCTAAAGATTATTTTGGCTCATCTTTCCAAGGAGTTGTTCTCACTGTGATCACCTGGAGTAGAACTTTTTTACCCAAAAGTCCCTGTGCCGGTGGTCTGGGGGCGTATATTACAAAAGAAGGCGGCAGGGCGTTCGTGAGGGCTGTCCTCTCCTTGGAAACCACTGGAGCTAACGGGATTGGCTAACGGGATTTTGATTTGGAATAACCGGGGGAGTTCATAACAAAAGGCTCACTCAGGCGGCGTATTCACCATACAACGCGCCGGCTGCGACTCCGGTTCAATTGCCGCCATACAGAAAGGAGCACACATACGGTGTGGGATAGAATGTCTCGTTCGGCGTTGCTGTCCTATCTCGCGGCCATACTCATCGTTCTTGCCGCTGCTGCTGTGCGGGTGGTTTTTTGGGGGACTTTTGGGACACGCGCTCCTTTCGTGACATTCTATCCCGCTGTGATGACCGCTGCTCTCATCGGTGGATTTTCCGCCGGCATACTGGCGACGGTCCTTTCCGCCATTTTGGCTTCGCTTCTCGTGCTTGAGCCGGTTGGGTCCCTCAGCATCTCCGAACCTGCCGATTTGCTGAGCCTGATTGTGTTTTCCACGAGCTGCACGATTGTCTCCTATCTCCCGGCGGTGATACATCGTGCTCAAGTACGGGCAAAGGAAGCTGAGGCGCTGTGTAAGTACGAGCTGTTGGCCGCCTACAGTCGGGACATCATACTGTTCAGGCGGCGTAATGACGGCCGCATTCTGGAGGCCAACGCCGCCGCTTGCGCGGCGTACGGCTATGAACGCGATGAGTTGCTGAAGCTGACGATCCAGGATCTGCGTGCGCCGGGGGCAAAAGAACTGACCGCAGATGAGATTGCCGAGGCAGACTCGCAGGGCGTCCTCTTTGAGAGCGTCCACCGGCGCCGCGACGGCGGCGCCTTCCCCGTGGAGGTCGGCTCGCGAAGCGCGGTTATCGACGGCGCAGAGGTTCTGATCAGTGTGGTGCGGGATGTCACCGAACGCAAGAAGGCCGAGGAGGAAGCCCTGGTATTGGCGGCCAAGGTTCAGGCGGAGAAGGAGCGGCTGTTGGCGCTGGTCAACGGCACAACCGATGAAATCTGGTTTGCGGACACAAATAGGAAGTTCACTCTTGTGAATTCGTCGGCGGTTCGTGAGTTTGGTCCCGGCGTCGAGGCTGAGACCGAGGTTGAGAAACTAGCCGCGAGCCTCGAAGTATATCGCGGGGACGGCAGCCCGCGGCCGGTCCAAGAGATGCCGCCGCTTCGATCTCTCGCGGGAGAGGTTGTCCACGGCGAGGATGAGATTGTCCGCACTCCTGGCAGCGGCGAACTGCGATACCGCCAGGTCAACTCATCTCCGGTGCGCGATGCCGGAGGCAATATCATCGGCGCGGTATCGGTAGTGCGCGACGTTACCGAGCGCAAGCGCGCCGAGCAAGAGCGCGAGGCAACAATCGAGCTTCTGAGGTTTGCGAACCAAAGCATCGGGACAGCAGACCTGGCCCATGCCGCCGCCAAGTTCTTCCAGCAACAGTCAGGTTGCGAGGCCGTCGGCATCCGACTGCAAGAAGGGGACGATTATCCCTACCATGAAGCGAGAGGCTTTCCACGGGAGTTCGTTGAGCTGGAAAATTCTCTTTGCGCCCGGGATGCAGCCGGTGACATCATTCGTGACAGCAGCGGCGATCCTTATATCGAATGCATGTGTGGAAACGTAATCTGTGGGCGGGTTGATCCATCCATGCCTTTTTTCTCGCCGGCAGGAAGTTTTTGGACCAACAGCACAACCCTGCTTTTGGCTACCACCGGCGACGCCGACCGGCAGACACGGATGCGCAATGGCTGTAACGGCGAGGGATACGAATCGGTGGCCCTGATCCCGTTGTACGTGGGGCCGGAGTGCCTGGGCCTGATTCAATTGAACGACCGGCGCAAGGGAATGTTTTCGCCGGAGGTCATTTCGTTATGGGAGAGGGAGGCTGGATATCTTGCCGGGGCGCTTCCTAAACATCGTGCCGAGGAAGCGCTTCGCGTGGCGCTCGATCGGGCGGAGTGGCTGGGAAGATTCCCCGAGGAAAACCCCAGCCCTGTGGTGCGAGTGTCGGGCGACGGAAGCGTGCTTTACCGTAATCCCGCGGCGGCCGCACTGCCAGGCTGGGCGTGCGAGGTCGGCAGACCGGCGCCGGATGCTTTACTCGTGTTGATCGGACAGACCATGACGGAAAAGCGGTCCACGCAATACGAAATGGATCTCGGCAGAAGACTTTTTTCCGTAGTGCTCACCCCATTCGATGCTGAAGGCTACACCAACATTTACGGTCTCGACATTACCGAGCGAAAGCAGGCGGAAGATGCGCTACGGGCAAAGAACGAAGAACTCCGCACCATGTCCAGGCAGCTTTGGCAGTCGGCAAAGTTAGCCACGATGGGCGAGCTTGCTGCGAGCATCGCCCACGAACTCAACAACCCTCTGGCTACCGTGAGCCTGCACGTCGAGTCGATGCTGGGCCAGACCGGTCCGGACGAGCCCCGGCGCCAGGTACTCAAGGTCGTCGAGGAGGAGGTCGACCGGATGGCCAACCTTGTGGCCAACCTGCTGCAGTTCAGCCGCCGGAGCCACCAGCAGATTTCCACCATCGACGTGCGCGAGGAAATAAATAAAACCCTGGAGCTTATTCATTACCACCTTCGCAAGCTCCGCATTGCGGTCGTGCGCGAATTCGCAGATGAGCCGCCGATCATCCAGGCCGACCGCCAGCACTTGCGCCAGCTTTTCCTTAACCTTATCACCAACGCCGGCGACGCCATGCCTCAGGGCGGTACGCTGACCATCCGTGTGAGCGCCGCTGACAACGTGACGGTCGAAATCATCGACACCGGTGTCGGCATTGCGCCGGAGGACTTGCCAAGGGTCTTCGAGCCCTTTTTTACAACGAAGCCCGACGGCAAGGGAACGGGGCTGGGACTGCCATTGTGCCGGCGCATAGCAAAAGAGCATGGCGGAAAGTTGAAGATCGCCAGCGAACTCGGCAAGGGGACAACTGTTCGCGTCGTGCTATCCAGGCAAAGCATGGTGAACGGAACGATCCTGAACGGGGACGATTGACATGACAAAGCAGAAGCTGGGCCGCGTGCTCATCGTGGACGATGAAGTCGAGTTGGCCAACGCCTTGTGCTCCTCCCTTACGGCGCAGGGTTACGAGACGGCCGCCTTCACGTCGGGCAAGGATGCCCTGAAGGCGCTCGAAACCCGGAATTTTGAACTGCTCCTGACAGATTTGATGATGCCGGACATGGACGGGGTCGCGGTGCTGCGGGCGGCGCTCGAAATCGACCCACATCTGGCCGGCATCCTCATGACCGGTCAGGGGACGGTGAAAACGGCCGTGGAAGCCATGAAGATCGGGGCGCTCGATTATGTCCTCAAGCCGTTCAAACTGCATGCCCTTCTGCCGGTGCTGGCTCGCGCGGCGGAGGTGCGCAGGCTCAGGATGGAGAACGTGCAGTTGCGGGAGACTCTGGCTGTTTTCGAGCTGGGCCAGACCATAGCGTATTCCCTGGAACTCGACACCCTTGTGCATAAGGCCGCTGACGCCGCGCTCAAGCAATTGGATGCCGACGAGGTATCCCTCATGCTGCCCACGGACGATGGCGATGAGCTCTATGTGGCCGCTGCGCTGGGCAAGCGGCGCGATGAACTCCTGGGCAAACGTGTCCCCTTCGGTAAGGGAATCGCCGGGTGGGTGGCCCGGCGCCACGAACCGGTCAGGCTGGATGGCGAGGTCAACGATCCGCGCTTTGCCCCCATTCACCCTCGCACTGACATCGTCTCCGCCATTTCGATGCCGATGCTTGCGGGAGGCAAGCTTATCGGGGTCCTGAACGCCAATGCCACAAGACGCCACACCTTCACGCTGGGGCAGGTAAAGGGCTTGAATATCCTTGTCAGCACCGCCGCAGCGGCACTCCAGGGCGCAATGCTGTTTACACATTTGCAGTCGGCGGAACAACGTTACCGCTCTATTTTCGAAAATGCCGCCGAAGGTATGTTTCAGACCACGGAAGACGGGCGATTCATCCTGGCCAACCCTTCCCTTGCGCGCATATGCGGTTACGGGTCCCCGGAGGAGTTAATCGCGGGAGTGGCGGACATAGCAAGCCAACTCTACGCCGACCCGGAGCACCGAGCCGAATTCAAGCGCCAATTGGACGAACAAGGAGGTGTGGCCGGATTTGAAGTGCAGTTTCGCCGCCGGGACGGCGCCAAAATCTGGATTACGATCAACGCAGGCAAGAAGTTCGATGATGGCCGTGGCATGACCTATTATGAAGGTACCGTGGTGGACATTACCGAGCGCAAGCGGACGGAGGATTTGCTGAGGGAAAACAAGGCCTTTCTGGCAACACTCCTCAACGCTATCCCGGCGCCGGTCTTCTACAAGGACATCCAGGGAGGGTATCTCGGATTCAACAGGGCTTTTGAGGAGTTTTTCGGCAAGACGCGCGATCAACTGATTGGCAAGAGCGCGTTCGACATCAGCCCGCGGGAACTGGCGGAGGTATATCATGCGAAGGACGCCGAACTTCTGCAGAACCCAGGTACACAAATTTACGACTCGCAGGTTAAAGACGCCTGTGGAGCCTTGCATGACGTAGCCTTCCATAAGGCCACATTCACGGACGCCGATGGCCGTGTCCTCGGGCTGATCGGCGTGATTCTCGACATTACCGAGCGCAAGCAGACGGAGCAGGCGCTGGCGGAAGAGGCGATCCGGCGGCGCATCCTGTTTGAGCAGTCCAGAGACGGAATCGTTGTCCTTGACCAGAACGGCAAGGTTTACGAGGCGAATCAACGATATGCCGAGATGCTCGGATATTCCGCCGAAGAAATCAGTGAGCTCCACGTATGGGATTGGGATGATAATTGGACACAGGAGGACCTGCTGGAGCGAATGCGGCTTGCCGATGCCGAGGGCGCTGTTTTCGAGACGCGCCATCGCCGTAAGGACGGCACGATCTATGATGTTGAGATCAGTCACAATGGTGTTGAATTGGCTGGACAAAAACTGGTTTTTTGCGTCTGCCGGGATATTTCTCGGCGTAAGGCAGCCGAGCAGGCGCTGCGGGAGAGAGAGCATTATTTTCGCTCGCTGCTGGTTAACCTCCATGAAGACATACTGGTTATTGACCGCAGCCATAAGATACTCGACGCCAACAAGGATTTTCTGTGCGTCGTGGGGCAAAAGCGTGAAGAACTCCTTGGCCGTTACTGTTTCAATGTCCTGCATGGTTACAGCGAACCTTGCAGCACGCGCGGAGTAGAGTGCCAGTTGGAAACCGTTTTGGGAAGTGGCGACCCGCGCGGCTGCCTTCGTGAGCATGTAGGCCCTGATGGCCGGACAGTATGGGTTGATATGCTTTACTCTCTTTTAAAAAAAGAGGATGGCGTCCCTGACTGCACGATTCTGACCCTGAGGGACGTGACCCATGAAGTGGAAATTGAAAAGCAGTTCCGGCATGCTCAGAAAATCGAGGCGATCGGGACGTTAGCCGGAGGGATCGCCCACGACTTCAATAACATTTTGGGAATTATCCTCGGGTATGCGGAGCTTGAACTTCTTGAATCTGCTGGAAGAGACGAAAGCCGGGACCGTGTGGAAGAAATCCGCAAAGCGGCCTTAAGGGCAAAGGACCTCGTACAGCGGATACTGGCTTTCAGCCGCAAGCATGAACAAGAACGAGGGCCCCTGCAGCTCGGGATCCTTTTAAAAGAGGTGCTTAAGCTGCTACGCGCTGCTTTGCCTTCGACTATCGAGATTCGCCAGAGGATCGATCTCGCAACCGATGGTGGAGACCTTATTTCAGCCGATGCGACCCAGATTCATCAGGTCCTCATGAACCTTTGCACCAATGCGGGCCATGCCATGCGCGAAAAAGGGGGCATCCTTGATGTGAGCATGTCCAATGTCCATTTCGGCCCCTACGATTCGGCCCTCCCGCCGGAACTGCTCCCGGGGTCATACGTGCGGATATGTGTGAGCGACACGGGTTGCGGCATGGACGATAAGGTGATGGAAAGAATCTTCGAGCCTTACTTCACCACAAAAGGGGTCGGGGAAGGCACCGGCCTGGGGCTCTCCGTGGTCCATGGCATTGTCCGGAGCCATGAGGGAGCAGTCACTGTTGTCAGCCAACCGGTAGCGGGCTCGACCTTCTGCGTCTTCTTTCCTGTCGGTGCAAAAGAGGTGGAGATCCAACCCGCCATCGGCCCGGTGGGAATACCCATGGGCAAAGAGAGTATCCTTTTCGTAGATGATGAGCAGGAACTGGCCCGGTTGGGAAAACAGGCCCTGGAACTGTTCGGGTATACGGTTTTTTCCACGGCCAACTCCGTGGACGCCCTTGAGACGTTCCGCGCGGCGCCTGACAAGTTTGACCTGGTTGTCACCGACCAAACCATGCCGCAAATGACCGGAATGGAGCTTGCCGGCGAGCTGAGACAAATCCGCCCCAACATCCCGGTAATCCTGTGCACCGGTTACAGTGAGCTTGTGACGGAGCAAAATATGAGAGCAGCCGGCATTCAAGAGGTGATGATGAAACCCCTTGTGATACGTGAGGTGGGCAGAATTATCAGACGTGTGCTGGATCGAGAGGGGAGAAAGTAGATGGCTGAGCCGCATATAAAGCAGATCCTGGTTGTAGACGATGAAGTGGGTTTCCGGACAATTACACAACAATTTCTCTTGAAAATGGGCTACGGATCTGAAGTTGCGGCAAGCGCCCCCGAAGCCCTGGAGATTTTGAAAAAGCAGCATTTCGATCTCGTCCTTTCCGATATACGAATGAGGGAAAAAGACGGCGTGCAATTGATGAAGGAAGCCAAAGAAATCTATCCCCATCTGGATTTCATCATGATGACGAGTTTTGCCTCAGAATACTCTTACAGCGATGTCATTCAAGCCGGGGCAACGGATTACATTTGCAAACCGTTCGAAATGGGCGAAATAAAGGCCAAATTCGAGCGAATCGAAAGAGAAAAAAATCTACTCTGGGAGCTCCAGCAGGTCAATAGGCAATTAACGCGTAGTTTCACGCACTTGCGAAGGACCATGGAGGGAATCGTTAGGGCAATGGCGCTGACCCTTGAAATGAGAGATCCTTATACGGCCGGCCATCAACGCCGCGTTGCCGGTTTGGCGTGCGCCATAGCCAAAGAAATGGGGCTTGACGGGGATCGGATCGAGGGAATCCGAATGGCCGGGCTTATCCATGATCTTGGCAAAATCCAGATCCCTGCGGAGATTCTCAGCAAACCGAGCCGATTAACTGATTTTGAATTCGGGATGATCAAATTCCACCCCGCGGCCGGCCACCATATTTTGAAAACAATAGAATTTCCATGGCCAATCGCTGAGATCGTGCTCCAGCATCACGAAAAGATGAACGGCTCGGGATATCCGCAAGGTCTCAGGGGGCAGAACATCCTCCTGGAGGCGCGAATCCTAACTGTGGCCGATGTTGTAGAGGCGATGGCCTCCCACCGTCCGTACAGGCCCGCCCTCGGCTTGGACCAATCGCTGGAGGAAATCTATATCAATCGAGACGTTCTTTTTGACACTGACGTGGTTGATGCGTGTTTGAAGCTCTTCAAGGAGAAAAACTACGCATTGGAAATTTAGTCCGTGGTTTTTCTCCGGCTCGCCTCAGATTTCCAGATATTTCTCCGAGTTGACCTTTTTTCGAGCTTCTTTTTAATTTCCTTGACTTCATTTCCTTGAACTCATTGTAAAAAGCAGGTTTTGGGAATATGATTATTGACTTTGGAATTTGACACCTAAACGGCTTGAAATTTTCCGACATTCAATCGGGGAACCGATCCAGCTTATGTACGACTCTCAGGAGCGAGCGGAAGTATTCGGCCGATGCCGGCGTGTTCTCATTAAGGTAGGCAGCGCCGTTGTCACGGGGCCTAAAGGGCTCGACCGGGCCATGATTCACCGGCTTAGCGATCAGATCGCGGAACTTCGTGAACGCAGCGTCCGCATGGACATCCTCGTCGTATCCTCCGGCGCGGTCATATCCGGCATGCACAGAATGGGTCTCACAGAGCGCCCGCGGACTATTCCGCACAAGCAGGCGGCTGCGGCCGTTGGCCAGGGGGCGCTGATGGAAGCCTGGGAGGTCGCCTTCGACAAGTACGATCTGCTTGTGGCCCAGGTGCTCCTCACCAGTGAGGACCTCGCTCACCGCCACCGTTATCTCAATGCGCGCAACACGCTCGAGACGCTCCTCTCCTGGGGAATCATGCCAATTATCAACGAAAACGACACCGTCGTCGTAGAAGAGATCAAGTTCGGAGATAACGACCACCTTTCGGCGCTTATCGCCGGCCTTGTCGGGGCGGACCTGGTTATAAACCTCACCGACACTGATGGACTCTACGACCGCAACCCCCGGGTTCATGATTCCGCCAAACTGATTCCACTGGTTCACCGGGTGGACGCCAAAATCCTGGCCTGCGCCGCTCCGGAGCCGGGTTCGGCCGGTACGGGCGGAATGCTGAGCAAAGTGAATGCTGCCCGCAAATGCCTTGCTTTGGGCATTGCGATGATAATCGCTGCGGGAAAGCAAAGAGATGTTCTCCTGCGCCTTTTTGACGGTGAACAACTGGGCACGATGTTTGTGCCCAGGGAACGTGCTTACTCCGGCAAGAAAGTCTGGCTTGCTACTTTGCCCAAACCCGCCGGTGAGCTTACCCTGGACGATGGGGCTGTAACGGCCCTGATTAAGCGGGGCCGCTCTCTTCTCCCCATCGGCGTAAGGGAAGTAAGGGGCGTGTTCGGAGTCGGCGCCCCGGTGCGGTGCATCGACAAGGACGGAAATGTGATAGGCATAGGGCTCACCAATTATAAATCGACCGAGATCGAAAACATAAAAGGCCGCCACAGCGAGGAAATCGAAAAACTTATCGGCTACAAGCATTCCGATGAAGTGATTCACCGGGACAATTTCGTTCTCACAAGTGAGACCCTCTAAAGAGTTTTAAATCGAAACCGGAGGAATTTATGCGGGACCAAATCTTGGAGATGGGGAAAAAAGCCCGCGAAGCCTCTCATCTCATGGCAATGGCAAACAGCAATCAGAAACGGGAATCTCTCGATAAGATGGCTTCGGCCCTGGAACTCGAGCGAGACTCCATCTGCGCCGCCAATCGCAAAGACGTCGAACAGGCCGAGCGCAACGGGCTTGGAAAGGCAAAAATAGACCGGCTCATTGTAAGCGAAAAAGTCCTCGAGGAAATGATCGAGGGGCTCAAAGAGGTCTCGATGCTGCCCGATCCGGTTGGCGAGATCACCCGGATGTGGACCCGGCCCAACGGTCTCCGGGTCGGCAGGATGCGCATTCCTCTGGGCGTGATCGGAATCGTCTACGAGTCACGCCCGAACGTCACGGTGGATGCGGCTGCGCTGTGCATCAAGGCCGGAAACGCTGTAATCCTGCGTGGGGGCTCCGAGGCTTTCCACTCCAACATCCGCCTTGCAGGGATTTTAAGGGAGTCGCTCGAGCAAGCCGGGCTCCCCCAAGACGCTGTCCAGTTTGTCGAAACCACCGACCGGCAGGCAGTGCTCGATCTGCTCGGCCTCGATGAATATGTGGATGTCATGATCCCGCGCGGCGGAGAAGATCTCATTCGCTTTGTAGCCAAACACGCGAGGATGCCCGTCTTAAAGCATTACAAGGGAGTCTGCCATGTCTACGTGGATTCCGGGGCGGACCTGGAGATGGCCCGAAATATATGCCTCAACGCAAAAGTGCAGCGGCCGGCCACTTGCAATGCAATGGAGACACTGTTGGTTCACGAGGCGGTTGCAGAAAGTTTCCTGCCCGCAATGGCCGAAGAATTTCGGCGTAATGGCGTTGAGCTGCGCGGCTGCGAAAGGACCAGGGCGCTTGTACCCAACTGCGCCGCAGCAACCGAGGAGGACTGGTACGCCGAGTACCTCGATCTCGTTCTCGCGGTGCGCGTAGTGCCGGACATGGACGAAGCTATCCTCCACATCACCAGATATGGCTCTCAACATACCGAGGCCATTGTTACGGAAAACTTCGAACGGGCGCACCGGTTTGTCCGGCAGGTACAGTCTTCCCTTGTCCTGGTAAATGCTTCGACACGATTCAATGACGGCTTTCAGCTTGGCCTTGGGGCCGAGATCGGCATCTCCACTTCGCGGCTCCATGCTTTCGGCCCTATGGGTGTCGAGGAACTTACGACAACCAAATTCATTGCCTTCGGCAACGGCCAGTTGCGCGGCTGATATGGAGCAGAGCCAATGCCACTGCGGTTGGGCATATTTGGAGGGACTTTCGATCCCGTTCATCTGGGCCATTTGAGGGCAGCCGAAGAAGCCCTGGATATACTTGGACTCGATGAGATGCTTTTTGTGCCGGTCGCTGTTGCTCCCCACAAACCGGGCTGGAAAATTCTCTCCTTCCAAAGCCGCTGGCGTATGCTCCAGCTTGCCCTTGACGGCAATTCGCGCTTCAGGCTTTCGGACCTCGAGCAGCGAATGCCCGGAAAATCATATACAGTGCATTCGCTCAAACACCTGAGCAGGGAAAACCCCGGGGCCGAGCTTTTCTTCCTCGTCGGGTGCGACGCTTTCTTTGAGATGGATACCTGGTATGAGTTCAAGGAAATTTTTCGGCTGGCGGGCATTGTCGTGCTCTGCAGACCCGAGTGCTGTGAAAATGAAATATTGCAATTTGTGTCCAATAGGGTATCCGACTTGTATAGGATCGTCCCTGAAAATCGAGAACTCCGGCATCCGGTGCTCCGTTCGGTCTACAGCCTACGAAATACCAGGATGGATATCTCGTCGACCAGGATCAGGGAGCTTGCCGCCGAAGGGCGATCCGTGCGATATCTGGTCCCCGACAATGTATGGAGTTATATTGCGCAAAATGGGTTATACCCAAAGGCCGTCAGCAGGCCGTATTCCGAACGTGCAAGGAACAATGATGCCTGATCTGGGTATCTCCGGAGCTGAACAGAAGGGAAAAGATCTCCGAATAGAGATGAGCAGCAAGGAAAAAGCCATCCTGTGCGCCGGCGAGGCGTTGCGTTTCAAAGCCCTCAATCTGGTTCTTCTGGATGTCTCCCGCTTTTCCTCCTTTGCTGACTATTTTATCATTTGCAGCGGAAAATCCGGAAGGCAAGTCCAGGGGATCGCCGAAAACATTGAAACCGAACTCAAAACCATGGGAATCAAACCACTCGGGACCGAGGGAAAACGAGAAGGCCACTGGGTCCTGATGGATTATGGTGATGTAATCATCCACGTCTTTTACGAACCGGTGCGTTGCTTTTACGACCTGGAAAGCCTGTGGTCCGAGGCGCCCAGAGTCGAGTGGGAGCAAGGGCCGAACGAAAACATGCCAGAAAAAAATTGATAAAGGTTTACTTTTATGTTTTCTACAGCGCTTTCTGGAAGGAAATTAAAAAAGGGACTGATCGCCCTCACTTTGTTTGTTTTCACCCTCGTAATCCTCTGCCCGCGCGGCGAAGTGAGCGCAATTACCCTGAGCGAAGAAAAAGATTTGGGTAAAAAGTTCGTTGGGATGATCCGTAAGTCGATGCCCCTTGTGGAAGACGGCGAAGTGCTCACCTATGTCAGGAACGTTGGTAACCGCGTCGCCAAAGAAGTTGGCATAACCACTTACCAGTTCCAGTTCTTCGTGGTCGATGAAACGGTTCCCAATGCCTTCGCGGTTCCCGGCGGCTTTATATTCATTTACCGTGGATTGATTGAAATGATGTCCTCCGAAGGCGAACTGGCAAGTATTCTGTCCCACGAACTGGCGCATATACAGGCGCGGCACCTTCAGAGATCTATAGACGAGGCGAAGATTGCGAGCGTTGGAATGATAGCCGGCGTGGTTGCCGGGATTCTTCTGGGAGCCCCGGGGCTGGCGGCCGGAGGCATGGCTGCTTCCCAGACCGCTGCCTTACAGTACAGCCGGGAGCATGAAATGGAAGCCGATCAGTTCGGGTTCAGGTTTCTTTGCGGGGCAGGCTATGATCCTGCCGACATGCCCTCTATGATGCAGAAGCTGCTGGGGTGCACGTGGCTCCAAAATTCCAGGATCCCCAGTTATCTCGCCACCCATCCGGCCCTTGGTGAACGTGTACAGTACCTGACTGAGATGGTCAAAAAACAGAAGGCCTCATCCCGAAAAGCGGTGGAACCCGCGAGCGGGGATTTCAAAGTCATGCAGGCAACCCTGATAGCGGACTATACCGAGCAGACAAAAGCTTTTGACCGTTTCCAGGCGGAGATAAAGAAAGGTGACAATGCTGCTGTATTCGGGCTGGGGCGTCTCTACCTGAGGCAAAATAAGTGGTCCGAAGCAGTCGAGCAGCTTAGACAAGCCGCTCGCCTCATGCCGTACAGTCCTTTTGTTCTGAGCACGCTGGGAGAAGCTTACCACAGGGTAGGCAAACTGCAGGAGGCGCAAAACACCCTGGAGTCAGCCCTGATGATCGACCCTTCCGCCTCAATTGCCGACTTCAGGCTGGCCCTGGTGTTGATGGATATGGGGAAAAAAGATGAAGCCCTTGAACATTTGATGCGAATAGAAGAACTTGCGCCTATGTTCCCCGAGGTGGACTATCAGCTTGGGGTGATCCTGGGGCAGGCCGACAAGCTGGGGCCGGCCCACTTCCATCTCGGCCGCTATTACTTTCACAAAGACAACAAGGAACTCGCTATCTCGCACTTTAAAAAGGCAAAATCCCTTATCACAGACTCGCCCTCGAAAATTGAAGAGATTAATGAGGACCTCAAAGAACTGGAACCACCAAAGAAAAAGGGGCTTTTCTCATAACTGACGGAGACCGTGAATTTATGTCCTCCCAGGAAACCCGAATACTAGAAAATAGACCGGACAAACTGGAAATACCTCTGCACCCGGATCGCAGTAAAACAAGCATCCTTTTGCTGCTCATTTCCCTGGCCGGGCTGGTCATTTCCCTGATGAGCGGATTTCAGGAGAGTATCCCATTTCTTAAATCTCTTTGCTCGAACGCATGCAGAGATACAGTCGAAATTCATTTTCTCCGTATGCCTTTGTGGCTGTTGGGCGCCGTGTTTTATTCAGTCGCAGCCATGTTGGCCCTGTTCAGGCACGAGATGGCCACATGGATCGCCGGCCCCGCTGCCGGAGTGGAAGCTCTTCTCATCCTGCTCATGATTCAACTCAAAGCGCCCTGTGTATTTTGCATCGCTAATGTCGCCGTCATCGCCATGCTGCTTGTGGCTACCTTTAGGAAAGAGCTTTTTTGGCAGCAAACGACCCTGGCCCTCCTTTTCTTCGTGGGCTTCTTCTTCTGGGTCCCTTTCGAGAACGATCTCTCACATTTCGTGGCAAAGAGTGCGGCCCACCCCGCTGTGGACGCTCCGGACGCCGATGATTCCGGGATTGCAGCCAAAGTGGGCGATGAGGTCATTACTAACCAGAGGCTCGATGTGCTCCTTGGCGCAAAACTCATGGAGACCCGCAAAAACATCTACCGCATGAAGAAGGAAAAGCTGGACCAGTTGATAATTGAAATGATTCTCGATAAGGAAGCAAAACAGCAGGAAAAAACGATCGAGGACCTCGTGGAGCAAATAGCCCCTGCCGGTACGGTGCAGGTTGAAGAATCTGAAATCGACAAATACCTGCAGGACAACCAGCAGCGGCTCCAGCAGTATAAGGGAGCCCTTCCGGATCTGAGACAGCGCATAAGGACCTTTCTGGAACAGGAGAAAAAAGCCCAGCTCATCAAGGATTACACTCATGCCCTCCAATCCAAATACGACGTCCGCATTCTTGTGCCCGTGCCCCATCCGCCCATGATAACAATGGACACCCAGGGCGCTCCCACCTTGGGGCCTTCCGATGCGCCGGTCACCATAGTCGAATTCTCCGACTACGAATGCCCCGCCTGCCGGTCGACCCATGAGGTAGTAAAACAGGTCAGGGCCGCTTATGGTGACAGGGTGCAGTGGATCTTTAAAGACTATCCGCTCAGGAGGCATAAAGACGCTTTCAAGGCAGCCGAAGCTTCTCACTGCGCCCAGGAGCAGGGCGAATTCTGGCAGTATCAGGAAAGCCTGTTTGTTACACCGGACCTCTCGCCCGACAACATGGTAAGTGAAGCCGTCAAGCTTGGAATGTCGCCGGAGAAGTTCTCCGAATGCCTTCAGGATTCAAAATATAAGGCCCTGGTGGAAAAGAACGTGCGCGACGCAGAACAGGCGGGAATAGACAGGACCCCCACATTTATCGTCAACGGGATCCTTCTTTTCGGCGGCCTGTCGCTGGATAACTTCAAGAGCATGATTGACCGGGAGTTAAAAAGAGCCGGGTTGCAGCCTCAACCTATTGAAATGGCTAAATGAAACAGATATCTGTCCCAGGAGAAATCAATGAAGATTCTTGTGAGCGACAACCTTTCCGAATCGGGGATCGAAAAACTTGCGAAAGTTCCCGGCTTCGAAGTGGAAGTGAATACAACACTCACTGCCGATGAATTCAGGCGGGTCATAAAGGAGTTCGACGCGCTGATTATCCGTAGCGGGACCAAGGTTACCGCCGAAGTGCTGCAAAATGCCCATAACCTCAAAGTGATAGGCCGCGCCGGAATAGGGCTTGACAACGTCGATATTGAAGCAGCAAGCAAACGCGGCGTAGTAGTAATGAACACCCCGGAAGGCAATGTTATAACCACCGCCGAACACGCCATAGCCATGATGCTAGCTCTGACCCGCAACATTCCCCAAGCTTCGAGTTCTATAAAGAATGGCGCCTGGGAGAAGAAACGCTTCAAGGGAAAGGAAGTTTTCAACAAGGTGCTTGGAATCATAGGAGTCGGCCGGATCGGGCGAGTAGTGGCCGAACGCGCCCAGGGACTCAAGATGCAGGTCATCGGCTACGATCCTTACATCAACCCCGAAGTGATTGACTCTCTGGGTATCCGGGGCGTATCGCTCGATGAGCTATTGGCGTCATCCGACTACATTACGATTCACACCCCTATGACTTCGGAAACCCGCAACCTGCTCAATATCGATGCCTTCAGGAAAATGAAACCGGGTGTTTTCATCATCAACTGCGCACGAGGAGGAATCGTAAACGAACAGGACCTCTATGAGGCAATCAAACAGGGGGGCGTGGCCGGGGCTGCGCTTGACGTCTTTGCTAAAGAGCCCCCTACGGATAATCCCCTGCTCACCCTCGATCAGGTGATAGCTACGCCTCACCTTGGAGCTTCCACCGATGAGGCCCAGGAAAACGTCTCCATCGCAGTTGCAGACCAGATATCGGATTTCCTGACGCGCGGGACGATCCGCAACGCCGTAAACGCTCCTAATATTGACGGCACTGTCCTGTCCAAACTGCGTCCCTACCTGATTTTGGCCGAAAAGCTCGGATGCGTGCTCACTCAGATAACAAAGGGCGCCATACAGAAGGTATCCATAGAATTCGTCGGTGATGCATCTTCACTGGAAACGCAACCTCTGACCTCTTCCATCCTGAAAGGCATGCTTACCCCGATCCTTGGCGACATGGTCAACTTCGTCAATGTCCCTATCCACGCAAAGGAGCGCAATATCAGAGTGACCACGTCGGTCCGTAGCGAGGCCGAAGACTATACCAACCTGATCAGCATTCATGTGAAGACCTCACAGGCGGAGAACCTCGTTGCAGGGACCATACTTGGGAAAAAAGACCCGCGCATGGTCCTGATCAACGATTTTCGCCTTGAAGCGGCCCTCGAAGGGCATCTGCTGCTGATCCACAATATCGACACGCCGGGCACTATAGGCGCCATAGGCACCTGCCTCGGACGCCACAACATTAATATTTCACTTATGAATGTCGGGCAGGTGCTCGAACGCGGACAAAACATTATCTTTCTTCGCACTGACACACCCGTTCCCGCGCATGTCATCGAGGAACTGCTTGCGATGGATAATGTGGATATTGTCCAGGCAATCGAGCTTTAATCCACTCGATTGATTAAGAGGAGGAAAAAGCGCCATGGCAGAGAAGGAAGAAGAAAAGGGATTTGTGATAAAGGACCGTCGAAGGTTCGCAGAGGGGGCCGAAACGGAACAAAACGAGCAGGCGCCTCAGTCCGAAGCGGCTTCCGGCGCTGGGGAACAAAAGAGCGCCCGCCCCGAAGAGCCCCACGACAGGCAGGAGGAACAAGCACGGGGCCCTTTGCCGCAAGTTACGCTGGCCACCTTCATTTTCTCCCTTAGCTCATCGGCACTGGTGCACCTGGGAGAAATTCCGGAGCCGGAAACCAATCGGACGCTGGTTGATTTGCCCATCGCAAAGCAGATTATCGACACTCTGGGCATGCTCCAGGAAAAAACCAAGGGCAATCTCGACCAGGATGAGGAAAAGCTTCTCAAGTCCGTGCTCTACGATCTTCGGATGCGCTACATCCAGAAATCAGACAAATAGCAGGTGTCCGCCGGCAAACACCGGATGGTTCGGACACCGGCAAAGGACCGGTTCGGATTTGATCCTCAAGATCAGCGTTCCCGCGAAGATAAACCTGTGGCTCGAGGTGATCCGAAAAAGGCAAGACGGCTATCACGATATCTCGAGCCTGATGCTGCCCATTTCGGTTTTCGATAATATATCGATCGACCTTCGGCCCGGGGGCGGGCACATTTCAATCACCTGTGACTCTCCCGAAATACCCTCCGATGACCGAAACCTGGCTTGGCGCGCCGCTGATCTTTACGTAAAGAGCAGCAACTGGAAGGCCGGGATGAACATACATCTTGAAAAGCACATCCCCTGGGGCGCCGGCCTCGGAGGTGGCAGCTCGGACGCTGGCGGCGTTCTTGTCGCCCTGAACTCATTTTTCGAAAACACCCTCCCCATGGGTGATCTGGAAAGACTGGCCCTGAGCCTTGGGGCCGATGTGCCTTTTTTCCTGCACTCAAGACCCGCCCTGGCAACCGGGATAGGTGAGAAACTGCAATTTGCGGACAAGGTACCGGATTATCCTCTGCTCCTGATAAAACCACCCGTGACCGTACCGACGGGCTTGGTATATCAAAGTTTAAAATTGACAAAAGCCTTGCCTCAAATTAAACTTGATAGTTTAAGTGAGCATCCTTGGCA
>JBEKQE010000083.1:0-21608 GCA_049520035.1 Syntrophobacteraceae bacterium
GCAGTTCGTGGAGGTCGGCTGCGGCCATCTTTACGGAGTCCTCCTTGAGCATCACCATAAGCTCGAGGCCTCTTTCGAGCAGGGACTTGTTGGTGGTGAACTGCGAGGATACGCCCCCGCAGTACTCGTCCATGATCTTCTGGAGCCGGAACATGAACATCTTGGGCTTCATGAATGCCGGATTGATGTCCGGGTCGCTGGAGTACTTCACGTTTTGTTCGTAAAGATCCATGGGGGCCAGGATTGTCTTCTTCAACTCCTCGACTGCTCCCATGTCAACCTTCGGCATGGTGTTGTTGTCAAGGATGAATGCGATTGCGCCCTTGGCGGCAATACGGCCTTCCGCATGCGAGCCCGAGGAGAACTTGTGGCTCGATGCGCCGGCGCCGTCGCCTGCTGTGAAGAGACCCTTTACGGTGGTCATGTGATTGTACACACCGATTGGTTCCCACTGTTTCCTGTATTCGGCGGGCATGACGTCTTCTGCGCCGCATACCCATGCGCCTGAAGCGCCGGAGTGCGAGCCGATGAAGTAAGGTTCGGCTGCGGCGATTTCAGAAGGCTTCTCTTCGGGCTGGATGTTCATGCCGGCCCAGAGCAGCGACTGGCTGATCGTCATGTCGAGGAAGTCTTCCCATGCTTCGCTTTCGACTTCTTTCATTTTCCTTTTGAAAGCCTTGGGATCGTCTTTGAACTCGGCGATGATGTTCGCAAGGGCCTCTTCCGTTCTCATGTAGATCGGGCCTTTACCCGCGAACACGTCTTCCATGCCCAGCCAGTTGCGCAGGTTCGCCGGGATGGGTTTACCCAGACCGTAAGGCGCCCACTTGGGCAGCTCATCGGCGCGGGTTACCATGTATTCCTCGCCAAACGCGTTGGTCGCGCGGGACTTGAACAGGAGGAACCATGCGCCGACCGGGCCGTAGCCGTCTTTGAACCGTACAGGAATGAAGCGTACTTCCTGGCAGGTCATCTCAGCGCCGGCCTTGATGGTGAAATATGCGGTCGAACCGGAATTCCAGGGTGGGTACCAGGCTCGTCCCAGACCCTCACCGACGGAACGGGGGCGGAAAACGTGAACGGCGCCGCCCATGCATGCAACCGTCGCTTTGGCCTTGAATACGTAAAACTTATCCTCACGAACGCTGAAACCAACGGCGCCGGCGACGCGGTCTCCGTCCATCAGAGGCTCGACGATAAAAACGCGCTCCAAAAGCTGGCCCTGGTCGCCCATCGTAGCCAGGGCGTTCTTTGCCGCTTCGGCAACGATGACCTTGTAGGATTCACCGTTGATCATGATCTGCCAGCGGCCTTCATGAACGTACTTGCCATTGGCGTCTTTCCATATCGGGAGACCCCATTTGTCAAAAAGATGCACGGAGGAGTCAACGTGGCGTGCGATATCGTAAACCAGGTCTTCACGGGAAACGCCCATGAGATCCTGGCGGACGTACTTTACGTAATCTTCCAGGGTGTTGTCGCCGGCAGCCCAGCCAATGTATTCGTTTATGGCCGAAAGACCCATTGCAACCGCGCCGGAACGATCCATGGCGGCCTTGTCAACAACCGTGACCTTCAGGCCGTTCTTCTTGGCCCAGTATGCAGCTTCGAAAGTTGCGCCGCAAGCCGACATTCCACCACCGACTATCAGAAGATCGGTTTCGACCACTACTGTTTCAAAATTAGGCATATCGTTATCCTCCTTCAGCGAGCGATTATTACTTCAGGGTGGGAATAGCCGCCGCCCCTGAAGAAGCAGGTTCTGTACACAGCACGTTTGACTTGATGTCGTCCGATCCGGTCTCGAAGCCGCCAAGCGGGTCAGCTTTACCTTCCGGAGTGGTCCGGATGGGGAACTTGAAACGCTTTACCGTGCCGTTACGGAATTTGACCGTCCACATGATGTCTTCGGAGCCGCGCAGAGGAACAACTGAGGCTCCCATCGGAACGAAATCAGCATAGCCGCGCACATCAATCGCTTGCTGAGGGCAGATCTTTACGCAATTGTAACATTCCCAACACATCTCCGTCGCCCGGTTGAAAGCCTTCATCGTTTCTTTGTTAAGGACCATCAGATCGTTGGGACAAATGTACATGCAAGCAGTTTTATCCTGCCCTTTGCAGCCGTCGCATTTCTCAAGAATCACATAACTTGGCATAATTTACCTCCTAAAGGTTAGTCTAAAAAACCCCATGCCAACAAACCCCAATATCACTGCGAATTCCCACACCTCCTTCCTCACATTGTCTGCCCGTGGGGGGGATAGGCAAACACATCTTTTGAATTTTGGCTGTTTCCGCAGACAGCTAATGATCTTGCTCGGAGATTTGCATTTCTAGGTTGTCTAAATGAGGGGCATTTCCTGACCTCATGCGGCTAATGCGCAATCTTCCCCGACGAGATATGACCCGGCTTGAGAGTCTTGGCTCCCCTCTTACGCCAGGCAATGCCTGTCTGGAACCTGTTATTTTCCTCCACTTTAGACCTCGATTTAAAGGGCCTCCTGGCTAGCGGATTTGTGCAAAAAGCTATGCACGCGTTCATATACAAAAATGCACACCACTGTCAAGAAAATTTTATGCGGCGTTTTGCCAGCGGCAGGTTTTTAGGTATTGTTTGCACCGGTAAGGACGCGAAATAATGGCGTGAAGCGCAGGCTGACATAGTTTTAATTTCCTTCTCGCCGGCACGCTTGTTACTAATACTTTTTGTTTTCATGTGCAAGTGCCCGAGTATATGTTTTTTTCCATTTCTCAGGAGGATGGGATTTGCAATAATCTCTATTTTACTGATAATGACTCAATGCGGCCCCAGCGTTGAGGCGCAGAATGTGAAATAAACCCAACAGCACGCGCGATCCGCTACAAGATGTGCCCGGGGTTTAAATGAAGGAAGATTTTCCCATGAGAGAATTCTGGGACTCGGCAACAGGCCGCAGGATTACCGTCATTGTGATCCTTTCCATTCTGCTCACAGCCTTTGGCACTGCCGGATATATGCTTGTCCAGGACTACTCTTTTATCGAAGCCCTCTATATGACGATCCTAACCCTTTCGACCGTGGGTTTCACCGAAGTTCACCCTCTGGACAACAGCGGCCGTATTTTCACAATGATTCTAATCCTGCTGGGCGTCAGCTTCGTTGCTTTCTCGCTGGCCTATTTCAGTCAGATTTTGCTGGATGGAAACCTTCTGGAAACATACCGGAGGCGCAGATTGAAAAAAAAGCTCGATCAACTTGAAAATCATTACATAGTTTGCGGCTACGGGGAGATGGGGCAGATAATCGTCGGGGAGCTGCTTAAACATAAGATCCCAGTCGTAATCATCGAGTCCGATGAATCGGTTCTTGCCCGCTTGAGAGAAAAGGATTTAGCATTCCTTTCCGGGAACGCCACAGACGAAGAAAATCTTATTTCCGCAGGGATCCGTCGTGCCAAAGGCTTGGTATCCTTAGTCACGAAGGATTCGGAAAACGTTTTCATCGTCCTCACCGCACGCGACCTGAATAAAGACCTGCTCATATTCGCGCGCGCCAGCTCTCCAGGCACGGACAAAAGGCTTCTCAAGGCCGGGGCCGACCGGGTTGTTTCGCCATACGCCATCGGGGCCATCCGGATAGCGCACAATATACTGAGGCCAACCGTTACCGATTTCCTCGAACTGGCCTTGTCCGGGGAGGGAATGGGGCTCGGCATGGAGGAAATCCGCATTCCTGACAGTTCGAAGCTGGCCGGCGTGGAACTTATGGGCTCAGGCATTCGAAGTAATTATGACTTGATCGTGGTGGCCATAAAGCGCGCTGGAGGAGCGATGATATTCAATCCGCCTCCACAGGAGACCTTACAGGCGGGAGACATACTGGTGGCAGTCGGAGCGCTTGAAAACCTGTCGCGTTTCGGGCAGGCGCTCTAATATGGCTGCGGCTACCCGGCCATGAGTCCCTGCACATCTCAAGAACATTATTTAATTTGACAAAACCAGGCTTGTCCCCATATACTGCGCAAGTACCTGGATACCCGACAGGCGCCTCAGGAACAAGATTTCTTACCAACTCTCTTGCGTGGAAAACGCGCGGTTCCAATAAAGAAATAGCGACCCTGTGTATAGGCCGGAAGGCAGGGGAGTGTCCTTGCCGTTCAAAGCCCCTGTAATGTACTCAAGCTGGAGGATGTACGCCTATGAACTATGAGAATGTTCTTTTTGAGATTCGCGATGGTGTGGGGGTCATGACGTTTAACAGGCCAAAAGTTCTGAACGCTCTTAATCCATCCACGCTGGACGAGGTTGCCGATGTGATTGGGCGTGCGGCTCGGGAAGACGCAATTCGCGTGCTGATATTTACCGGGGCCGGAGACAAAGCGTTCGTGGCGGGCGCCGATATAAACGAGTTCCTCGGCTTTACCCCTTTGAGCGCCCTTCTTTTTGCAGAAAAGGGGCAGAGGATTTTCTTCGAGATCGAACAGCTTCCCAAGCCGGTTATCGCTTGTGTGAACGGTTTTGCACTCGGGGGTGGGTGCGAAATTGCAATGTCCTGCGATTTTATCTACGCTTCCGACAAGGCTAGATTCGGCCAGCCGGAAGTAAGTCTTGGGCTCATTCCCGGATTTGGCGGAACGCAGAGGCTCTCGCGTCTGGTGGGCCGCGCCAAGGCAAAAGAGATGTGCATGACCGGAGAAATGATAGATGCTCAGCAGGCCAAAGACCTTGGCCTTGTGGCCAAAGTTTTTCCGGCCGACCAGCTTTTCGATGAAACCATGAAAGTCGCACGCACGCTTGCCTCCAAATCCATGGCGGTACTGAACTCCATAAAGAAAGTTATCAACTCCGGCCTCGACATGGACCTGAGAAATGGCTGCGTCCTTGAGGCTCAAGCCTTCGGAGTCTGTTTCGGAATGGAGGATATGCGGGAGGGTGTTTCCGCTTTTCTTGAAAAACGCAAGCCCCAGTTCAAGGGAACCCTGACAAAGTAAACTTTTACCCCACGGAGGAATACAAGATGAATTTCGAGTTGACTGACGAGCAAAAGATGATTCAGGAAATGTCCCGCAAATTTGCCGAGCGTGAAATCAAACCCGTTGCTGCTGAACTCGACCGCACCCACGCTCATCCCGCCGAAATATGCGCAAAAATGGGGGAATTGGGTCTTATGGGCATAACGATTCCGGAAGAATATGGCGGGGGGGGAATGGATTACCTCTGCTATGCCCTGGCGTTGATCGAAATATCCAAAGCATGCGCCTCGTGCGGGGTCATCATGAGCGTTTGCAACAGCCTCTATAATTTCCCGGTATACACTTACGGCACCGAGGAGCAGAAGAAAAAATATCTGACTCCCGTCGCAAGCGGCAAAGACCTTGGCTGCTACGGGCTGACCGAACCGGGCGCTGGCTCCGACCCGGCAAAAATGTTGACCACCGCTGTTCTAAAGGGCAATGAATGGGTGATAAACGGGAGTAAGTGTTTTATCACCAGCGGAAATGTTTCAAGATACTGCGTCCTGGCTGCGTTTACCGATAAGTCCGCCGGGTACAAGGGTATAAGTTCCTTCATTATAGATTTCGAAAACACACCTGGCTTTCGCGTGGGCAAACTCGAGGATAAGCTCGGAATTTGCGCCTCCGGGACGGCGGAACTGGTCTTCGAGGACGCCCGCATACCGGCAGAAAACCTGCTGGGCAAACCCGGCCAGGGTTTCAGGCAAATGCTTACCACCCTGGATGGGGGGCGCATCGGAATCGCTTCCCAGGCGCTTGGCATCGGTAGGGCTGCCCTGGAAGCCTCAATTGAATACAGCAAAACCCGTGAGCAGTTCAACCAGCCCATTTCCGGTTTTCAGGCCACCCAGTTTAAGCTCGCCGATATGGCCACGCAACTGGATGCGTCTGAACTGCTGATCCTGCGCGCGGCGTGGCTCGAGCAAAATAAGAAGCCTTACGAAAAAGAATCGGCAATGGCCAAGCTCCTCGCTTCGGACACCGCGATGTGGGCCACTATCGAAGGGGTGCAGATTTTTGGCGGATATGGATACTCCAAAGAGTACCCGGTGGAAAGGCATATGCGAGACGCTAAAATCACGCAGATCTACGAAGGCACCAACGAAATAATGCGCCTCGTGATCGCGCGAAATCTCCTCAGGTAAAGAAACCGGGCTGGAGCGCTCGGTGTGAATCCCGATGAAGGATGGGTCAAGTATGTCCGGTAAGTCTAATTGGACTTATCGGACATATTTTTTGCTTTTATCCAGTCAAACCTGTGGTGAGGCATCTAACCAGGCGTGGCAACCTCCAGGAAATGAGGAAATCGTATGATCGGTAAAACAATTGAGGAAATCAGGCTGAACGAAACCGCCGAGTTTTCAAAGACGATCTCCGAATCTGACGTCTACCTTTACGCCGGTGTGACCGGTGATCTCAATCCCGCTCATATCAATGAAGAGTACGCGCGGGAAACTTTTTTCAAAACAAGGATCGCGCACGGCATGCTGGCAGCGGGGCTCATCTCGACTGTCATGGGAACGCGTCTGCCGGGTCCGGGTTCCGTTTATGTCAGACAGGAGCTTAATTTCCTCGCTCCAGTCAGAATTGGCGACACCGTGACCGCGCGCGTTGAAGTAATCGAGATTATGAGCGAGAAAAAACAATTGCGGTTAAGAACTACCTGTTCAACGCATGACGGAACAACACTGGTTCTGGACGGCGAAGCAATAATCAGCCCACCCCGCCCGAAAAAGGCCGTAGCCGCGAAATGAGGCAGGCGCCGGCGTCCGGTTATTGCTCTTAATGCCAGGCAACGGGGGAGGGGGTTTTTCTACGAGCCATGAAATCCCCGCCCCTTTCTGCTAAAGCTTTGACAGGGTGACACTATATCGGCAACAGTCCCAATTCAATCAAGCGTGATGCCGGCATACATCACATACGAGGCCCCAGCGGCATTTCTCACCTTGAAATAGACGGTCTTGTTCCCCTGTGCAGCACTCAGGGTAAAGGAAGGGGCTGAGGAGTATGGTTTCCACACCGCTCCAGAGAAAGTGGAAGACTGGCTGGCCATATAGTACGTGGGAGACTCGGTCGCCGTGTTGTTCAGCGTAACTGTTCGACTTGAAGTGGTCCCTGCGCCGGCATCAATCTGGAATGATGTCACCGTGGGTTTGACGATGAGTTGAATTGTATCGCTTACTACCGGCGATTGTCCCGCGCTGTTTTGGACTTCAACATAAACTGTCTTGGTCCCGGCTCCCGCGCTCAATGTAAATTTGGGAGCAGGAGAGTAAGCCTGCCAGACTGCTCCGGCAAAAGAAGGGGATTCGCTTGCCATGAACTGAGTTGGCGGTATTGTTGCCGTATTGTTAAGCGTTACAATTGGATTAATCGTGGCTGCAGCCCCTGCGTCGATCTTGAAGGAGGTAACCTCCGGCAACTGGGCCAGGACAATTGAAGCGATGGCCTTTGCCGATACGCCCCCGGCGTTTCTCACCCTGAAGTATACGGTCTTTGACCCGTTTGCAGCGCTCAGGGTAAAGGAAGGGGCTGTGGAGTACGGTTTCCATACCGCTCCAGAGAAAGTGGAAGACTGGCTGGCCATATAGCCCGTGGGAGACCCGGTCGCCGCGTTGTTCAGCGTAACTGTTCGGCTCGGAGTAGTCCCTGCGCCGTTATCTATCAGAAATGATTCAACCGTTGGAGGTGTAAGGACATACGTTGCGCTCGCCGTTTTTGTCAGTCCAGAGGAGATAACAACCGTTTGACTGGCAGGGGTGTTCCAGCCGGGAATACTTTCAAAATTTACCGTGTGCAATCCCGCGCTAAGGCCGGATACAGTCCCCCCGCTGGCATTCCATGCCCCATTGTCCACATTCCACATCGCGCCTGCGTTAACCGCTGCCGCGGGACCAATCGTTACCCTGAGCGAGCCTGTCTGTATCTGTTGTACGTAGAGACCGCCAACCGATGTGGTCTGCCCATTTACGATATTTACGGTCTGGCTTGCAGGATTGGTCCAGCCGGTAATAGCATTGAAATTTACCGCATGTGAACCAACTAAAAGATTTCCAACTGTGGCCCCGCTGTTCTGCCATGTCCCGCCATCGACGTTCCACTTGGCGCCTGCGTTAACCGCTGCAGTGGGACTAATCGTTACCGTGAGAGAGCCTGTCTGTGTCTGTTGTACGTAGAGACCGCCGGCCGATGTGGTTTGCCCGTTTACGATATTTACGCTCTGGCTTGCAGGACTGGTCCAACCGGTAATAGTATTGAAATTTAGTGTATGTGAACCAACTGAAAGATTTCCAACTGTGGCTCCGCTATTTTGCCATGTCCCGCCATCTACGTTCCACTTGGCGCCTGCGCTAACGGCCCCCGCAGGGCTGATCGTTACCGTGAGCGAGCCTGTCTGTGTCTGTTGCACGTAGAGACCGCCGGCCGATGTGGTTTGCCCTTTTACAATATTCACAGCCTGACTTGCGGGACTGGTCCAACCGGTAATAGTATTGAAATTTACCGTATGTGAACCAACTGAAAGACCCCCGACCGTGGCCCCGCTATTTTTCCATGTGCCGCCATCGACGTTCCATTGAGCGCCGGCGCTAACGGCTGCAGCCGGACTGATCGTTACCGTCAGGGACCCTTCTTCCTGAAACGCCAGAAAGAGGTTGGTAGCATTTACCGAACCCAGGCCCGTCACAAGGTCGTAGTGCTGTGTGCAGGAATAGCCGGGAAGGTTTGTTCCATTCCCGACAAAGCCGTTGTTGCCCGAGGTGATGTCGTGGAAAACGGCGCTTGCGCCGCTTGCCCCGCTGTACTGAGCGTTGCCGAGTTGGTATAAAACGGTGTTGACGTTACCCTGCCGCTGACCTCCCGCACTTTGCACGATCAACGCCATGATGCCTGCCAAAGAAGGTGTGCCGAGTGAAGTCCCGCAGAAAACCCTCAATGAATCGGAATTGCACGCACCGGTATCATTGGTGCAGGTGTAAATCCTGTAGCCGACGTCGCAGTCTGCATTGAGAGAAACGTCGGGCAGGTCGCGGGCGCCGTCGTTCGGAACGCCCGGGGCCACCTGCCACGCCGGTTTGGGCCAATAGGCGGAGGGCCCACCTGCGGAAGCATAATAGAGCCAGCCGTCTTGCTGGTCATAGTTGTTCCAGGCCACCTCCGGCATGTAGCCCAGGGCCGAGACGCCGTCCGCGCTGTTAACCGGGTTCCAGTAAGCCGATGAATCGCTTAACGCAGTGCCGCCCACAGCGGTATTGAAGGGAGTTGAGGCAAAACCGTTCACCGCTTTAGGCGCTACAGGATTATTGTTTTGGTCGATGCAACTGTAGGCGCCGTTGTCTCCGGAGGCGACAAACACCGTTATCCCCTGGGCGACGGCCTGCCGCCATAAGTTGTAATAGAAAGATCTCAGGGTCGAGCCCATATCATGTTCGCACCATATGTAACTATCGCTGATAATGGGCGCCGAGTTGTTATCGACGATATATTGGGCAGACAGATCAACGCCGTCATTGGAATTGGTTGACGCAGAGGTGACGAAATTGATGGTGGCTCCCGTCGCCACTGCGCCGGACCATTCGACGTCAATGTCGGCCTCTTCATCATCATTCCACCCCTGATCCCCTGGGTCACCGTTCACTGTGACGACGGGGGGATTGTAAGGGAGTCCAAAGTGGGAGCGGAAGTAGTTCCACTTGGTGATGGCGCCGGTCTGGTAGGTCCGTTCCGTGACGGCGATAGTCACTCCGGCGCCGTCATAGCCCAGGTTGTAGATATTGTTGACATCGTAAATCACCGCGAAGTCGCCCGGAGCGAGATCGTGGGTGCCGTCTTTCTCAGTGTAAGCGGGCCGCGGCTTTGCCGCCGAATGGCGAGGAAAATTGTGCAGCGAAACCGGCCCGGCCACCAGGCCGGCGAGCGCACTCGGGATCGAGATATCGGTGGAGTTGGCATGACGAACATGACCTGCAACCTGGTAATCGTGCATGTTCGCGTGAAAGGCGCGATCGACGTCGGCCGCCGTACCCGAAAAGTTTATCCAGGCGCCGCCTTTTGCCGTCTCATCGATTGTAAACCCATGGGTGATAAGCCAGCCCTTTACGGAGGCGATCTCTTCCGGACTTCGTCCGAACCTCTTGCCGAATTCCTCCGGAGTGAGCCAGTGGTGAAAGTTCGGGGAAGAAGGGTCATGCTGCTCGGCTACAAGCCGATCCAGTTCCGCCTGCTTTTCGGGGGCGATCTTCAAAAGAAGGATCGTTCGATTCATCGGCAGGGAAGGGTCGGTTGGCCCCACGTCGAACTCAGGCCTGGCATAGGGATGGACGGTCTCGTGAAGGACCACCCTGTCGTTTCCCTCCGTAACGGCATTATCAACAGCGAAAGGAGACCTGATCCCGATTGATAAGCAGGCCAATGACGCAATTCCAAAAATAATGGCAGCGATGATCAATTTTTTTATCATTACGGTCCGTCCTTTATTTACAAAGAAACAGTCAGCGGTCAGATTTTATTTATATTATTTCCCTATTTCCCCGTGCCTTGCCTCAGGGAACTGCCGGATGCTTTCTCAAAAGGGATGCAGGCCCCCCCGCCCCTGTTTAAGGAAGGGAATGCCGTAACATTTTGCATAGCATGCATAATCAATTCGTATGGATTTGGCAAGAAGCAGTTCGGGCGATCCAGGGCAGCCATCGAAAACAGGAGCTATGATTTCAAACGGCATCTGGAAAGTGAGTGGCGCCGCCATCTCAAATTGGCAACTTCGCACGTGAGCATTGAAGGTTTTCCCCTCCCATCGGCAACAGTCCCAATTCAATCAAGCGTTATGCCGGCATTCAACACATTCGAAGCCCCAGCGGCATTCTTCGCCTTGAAATAGACGGTCTTGTTCCCCTTTGCAGCACTCAGGGTAAAGGAAGGGGCCGTGGAGTATGGTTTCCATGCCGCTCCAGCGAAAGTGGAAGACTGGCTTGCCATATAATAGGTGGGAGTCCCTCCTGTTGTCGTGTTGTTAAGCGTAACCGTTCGACTCGAAGTGGGAGTGACCCCGCCATTGATCTGAAATGTTTGTAAGATGGGCGGGACGATGAGTTGAATTGTATCGCTTACTGCCGGCGATTGTCCGGCGCTGTTTTGCACTTGAAAATAAACTGTCTTGGTCCCGCCCCCTGGACTCAATGTGAATTTAGGAGCAGTAGAGTAAGCCCCCTGCAAGACTCCTTCGGTAAAAGACGGGTCTTCGCTTGCCATGAACTGAGTTGGAGATATTGTTGCCGTATTGTTGAGCGTTACAACTGGATTAATCGTGGTCGCAGCCCCTGCGTCGATCTTGAAAGAGGTAACCGCCGGCAACTGGGCCAGGACAATTGAAGCGTTCGCCTCTGCCGAGACGCCCCCGGCATTTTTCACTTTGAAATATACGGTCTTCTGTCCGTTTGCAGCGCTCAGGGTAAAGGAAGGGGCTGCGGAGTATGGTTTCCACGCCGCTCCAGTGAAAGTGGAAGACTGGCTGGCCATATAGGCGGCGGGCAATCCGTTTACCGTATTGTTAAGCGTAACGGTCCGGCCCGGAGTGGTCCCTGCGCCGTTATCTATCAGAAACGATTCAACCGTTAGGGCTGCAAGGACATACGTTCCGGTCGCCTTTATCGGCCCATATTGGGGGATAACGGCCGTTTGACTGGCAGGGGTGTTCCAGCCCGGAATACTTCCAAAATTTACCGTGTGCGATCCCGCGCTAAGGCCGGGTACAGTCGCCCCGTTGGCATTCCATGACCCATTGTCTACATTCCACATCGCGCCTGCGGTTACGGCTGCAGCCGGACCGATCGTGACCGTCAGGGACCCTGTTTCCTGCAACGCCAGGAGGAGGTTGTAAGCATCTACAGAACCCAGGCCTGTTACCTGGTTGTAGTTAGCTGTGCAGGAATAGCCGGGGAACTGCGCTCCAAAGCCGTTGTTGCCCGAGGTGATGTCGTGGAAAACGGGGCTTGCGCCGCTTGTCCCGCTGTACTGAGCGTTGCCGAGTTGGTAGAAAGCGTTGTTGAAGTTACCCTGCGGCTCTCCTCCCATACTTTGCACGATCAACGCCATGATGCCCGCGAAAGCAGGTGATCCGCCCGAAGTCCCGGCGATAGTGGACCATTCATTAGACGTGCAGAAACCGATACCATTGGTGCAGGTGTAAACCCTGTAGCCGGTGTAGGGGTCTGCATCGAGAGAGACGTCGGGCATGTCGCGGTGGCCGTCTTTCGGAACGCCCGGGCACACCTGCCACGCCGGTTTGGGCCAAAAGGCGGAGGCCCCCCCTCCGGAGGCCCAGGGTAGATCGTATTGTACCCAGTTGTTCCAGGCCACCTCGGGGACGTAGCCCAGGGCCGAGACCTCGTCCGTGCTGTTAACAGGACTCCAGTAAGCTGATGGATCGCTTAATGAAGCGCTGAATGAAGTGCCGCCCACAGCGATATTGAAGGGAGTTGAGGCAAGACCGTTCACCGCTCTAGGCGCTAAAGGACTACCGTTGTCGCCGGTGCAACCGTAGGCGCCGGAGTCTCCGGAGGGGACAAACACAGTTATTCCCTGAGAGACGGCCTGCTCCCATAAGTTGTAATAGAAAGTGCTCCCGCTCTGGAGCAAATCCCGTTCGCATAGTGCAAAAGAATCGCTCATAATGGGCGCCACGTTGTTGTCGACGACATATTCGGCAGACAGATCAGCGCCGTCAGTAGCATTAGTTGACGCAGAGGTGACGAAATTGATGGTAGCTCCCGTAGCCACTGCGCCGGACCATTCGACGTCGAGGTCGGCCTCTTGGTCATAATCAGACCCCTGATCGCCGGGGGGAGGTCCGTTCACTGTGACGACGGGGGGATTGTAAGGGAGTCCAAAGGTGGAGCGGAATAAGTTCCACTTGGCGATGGCGTTGGGCGGGAGGGTCTCGTTCACGACGGCGATAGTCACGCCGGTGCCGTCATAGCCCATGTTGTAGACCCTGTTGACATCGTAAATGATCGCGAAGTCGCCCGGAGCGAGAGCGTAGACACCGCCTGACTCAGTGTAACCGGGCTGCGACTTTGTCTCCGGCATGTGCCGGGGTGGGGTGTGCATCGCCTTGTGAGGAAAATTGTGCAGCGAAACCGGCCCGGCCACCAGATCGGCGAGCCCGCGCGGGATCGAGATATCGGTGGAGTTGGCATGACGAAGCCGGCCATCAACCTGGTAATCGTGCATGTTCGCGTGAAAGGCGCTGTCAACAGCGGCCGCCGTACCTGAGAAGTTTATCCGGGTGCCCCCTTTTTTTGACGTCGAAGAAACCGTCTCATCGATGGTAAACCCGTGGGTGATAAGCCAGCCCTCCACAGAGGAGATCTCTTCCGGGCTTCGTCCGAACCTCTTGCCGAATTCCTCCGGAGTGAGCCAGCGGTGAAAGTTCGGGGAAGAACGGTCCAGTTGTTCGGCAACGAGCCGATCCAGTTCCGCCTGCTTTTCAGGGGCGATCTTCAAAAGAAGGATCGTTCGATTCATCGGCAGTGAAGGGTCGGTCGGCCCCACGTCGAACTCGGGCCTGGCCTTGGGATGGATGGTTCCATGAAGGACCACCCTGTCGTTTTCGCCGATAACGGCGTTATCAAAAGCAAAGGCAGACCTAATGCCGACCGATAAGCCGGCTGATGACGCAATTCCAAAAATAATGGCAGCGACGATCAATCTTTTTGGCATTACAATCTGTCCTTGATTTACAAAGACATAGTCATCGGTCGGATTCTATTTATGTTACTTCCCTTTTCCCCGTACCTTGCCTCAGGGGCCTGCCGGGCCCTTTCTCAAAAGGCATGCAGGCCCCCCGTCTCTGTTTAAGCAAGGTAACGCCGTAACCTTATGCATAGCATGCATAATCAATTCGTATGGATTTGTCTAGAAGTAGTTAGGGCGCTCCGGGGCAGCCATCGAAAACAGGAGCTGTGATTTCAAACCACGCCCGTAATAGTGAGCTTGCGCCGGCCAACAGTTGGCCGCTATATTTTGAGGTCTTCACCTTGCTTGAGAACCTCAGTCATGATAAAAATAATTGTGTAGTAGTGATGCGTAATAAAGGAGCTAAAAATGGCACAAAACTCATCTGTAAAAGATGCCAGGCTCACTCTGGTCGTTCCGTTGGATCTCAAGCGCAGGCTCGTTAAAACCGCAGCGGCGCAAGGCAGGAAAGTCTCCGCGCTCGTGCGCGAGTCTATTGAGGAAAAGCTTGCCCAAACGGAACGAGAGCTATTCGAAGAGAAGATGCGTGAGGCTTATCTCGAGATGGCCGGAGAAAACCTCCTCACAGTTGAAGAGTTCAAGTACACCGATGCTGAGAACCTTTGACAAGAAAAGGATAACCTTTGAGCGTCTTGCAGGTGAAGCGTGGTGAGGTCTATTATGCAAATCTGGAGGCGGTCTTGGGAAGTGAGACAGGCAAAACCAGACCTGTTGTGATCATTCAAAATGATATCGGAAACGCGTACTCGCCTACCACTATAGTCGCCATCATTACTGACTACTCCGGAAAGAAGGCATCCTATCCCATTTGCGTGGCCCCTGGCATTGATGAGGGATTGAAAAAGGCCGCCATAGTAAACCTTGCGCAGGTTAGGACAATTGATAAACGGAAGCTTATTATGCCAAGGGTTGCAAGCCTCCCAGACGCTGCCATGGCCGAAGTTGATCGAGCGCTTAAATACAGCCTTGCATTGTCTTGTTGAAAATCCAGTTTCAGGGCTGCTGAATGTCCTGGGGTCACCACAGTCTCTCATAACCCTCACGGGACACCCTAAACCATGAAATGAACCGTAGGTGGGGTGGCGGCGGGCGTAAGCGGAGCGCAGCCCACCAAGCCTTTGCGAGATAGTGCAAATTCAACCGGAACACAGGTAATGCTACCGGATAAATCAATCGTATCAGATCATGCCTGCCTGGCCAACTGCACTTCCTGCTTGTCGGTCTTTATGAGACCATCTCCTTCGCCCGACAGGAAATCCGCGTAGGTTATGCCCAAACCCAGACCTTTGGCGAGGTCACGGGCATCCTTGGACATCTGCGGCTGAGTAATGAGAACGACCAGGTCGAACTCCCTGGCCTGCCCTTCGGCTCCGAAGGCTACTTTGACCGGGGACCCGCCGTTCGGCGCAACCGATTGAACCGGGGCGTTCAGCACTTCGACCCCGGCCAGATCGAGTGCTTTCTTGCCTTCCGGAAAATCATCCAGGCCGCCTGCAAACATTACGACCTCGGCCCCGGGGAGTTTTTGCCGGAGAATAGACGCCTCATTTACAGCGAAGGTGAGGGCCGCCAGATGCATACCGGGAGCCGCCTTCTCATATGCCTGGACAAAGGAGACACTTGCCGGGATTTCACCGTCATAGGGGCGGATGACCAGCCCGGCGCTTGGGCCCGATTCGCTCAGCATGCGTTCGAGCTGGAGGTCCGTTATTACATTGGTATCTTTGGCCAGGCCGAAACGCCGGTCGATCCTGTCGAGCGAGCGTTCGACCCCCGGCGAGATGATCACGGAATCAGCCGCAAGTTCGATTATTTCATCCTGGATATCAAACTGAATGGCTTCGGGCTTGCACTCGGCCCAGCACAGGGCGCACCCCAGGCAGCGCCGGCAACTCAGGCATCTTTTCGCTTCCCTTAAGGCCTTTTCCTCGTCGAATCCCAGTTCCACCTCGCTGTAGTTGTTCCGGCGCTCTTCCACCCCGATTTCAACAAGGTGCTGGCGCGGGGAGGGAATGTCCCGGAATTTTACTATGAACCGGCCTTTATTTTCGTATTGCATCGTGTCCTCTTTATTAGTTTTGAGTTGTCAGACTAAAAACTTAAAATTGTTTAAAAACTAAAAACTGTCATCTCAAAACTGTTCCAGCGGTTTCAGTCTTCCCCCCGCGTTTGGCCTCGATGTAGCGCATTATACCCTGTGCGGCCTTGCGGCCCCCTGCGCAGGCGCGAATCGCGATGTCCGGCCCGGTTTCGACGTCACCCGCCGAGAACACTCCCTCAACGTTGGTCATATAAGTGCTCTTGTCCACCGCGAAAGTTTCCCACCTGGTGATCTTCAGCCCGCTGCCCTCAGAGACGAAGCTCAAGTCCGGACGCTGTCCGATTGCCGGGATCAGGGTCTCGGCCTCCACGACGAATTCGGAGCCTTCGATGGGCACCGGGCGCCGCCTTCCGCTGGCATCGGGTTCTCCGAGCTGCATCCGGAGGCACTTGAGGCCGCTCATCCTGCCATCCTTGCCGATAACCTCAACAGGGGCCACCAGGTACTGGATCTTTATGCCCTCGTGTTCCGCAGCGTCGATTTCCCACGGACTGGCAGGCATTTCCTTTTTCGTCCTGCGGTAGAGGATGTGGACCTCATCGAAACCTTCGCGCCAACTCACCCGCGCAGCGTCCATTGCAACGTTTCCGCCGCCAATTACTATGACCTTGCCCTTGGCGGGCCACTTCTTGCCCGAGTTAACTTCGCGCAGGAAATCCACACCGTCGACCACGCCTTCCATATCTTCGCCCTTGATCTGGAGCTTCATTCCCATATGGGCGCCGACGCCGATAAATACAGCATCGAATTCGTTCATGATATCTTCGAAAGAAATGTCCTTGCCGATCCTGGTATTGCAGCGCAGCTCCGACCCATGGGCAAGAATCCAGTTTATCTCGTGCATAAGGGTTGGGGTCGGGAGCCTGTACTCTGGTATGCCGTATCGAAGCATGCCTCCCGGCTCGGGCAGGGCTTCGAAAACGACGGAATGGTAGCCGGCCCTGCCGAGAAAACAAGCGCAGGAAAGACCAGCAGGTCCAGCGCCGATGATTGCGATCTTTTCCTTATGGAACTCATCGGGAACTTCGACCGGAGCAGTAATCCGGTTCTTCATTTCATAGTCGGCGGCATAGCGCTTGAGAGTGCAGATGGAGATCGGTTCGTCCATATATCCCCGGTTGCAGGCGGTCTCGCAGGGATGCGGACAAACACGGCCGATGGAGAGCGCAAACGGGAGGCGTTCCCTTATTTTAGCAAGCGACTTCTCATATTCGCCGTCAGCAATGAGTCCAACGTAAGAGCGAATATCCAGGTTCGCAGGGCAGGTCGCCTGGCAAACCGGCATGTCTTCCTTGAAAATGTTGAAATCGCCGGTATGGGGGTTAAAGAAGTCGATCGCCGTACGGAACCCGATGCCCTCGTTGAAGTCGTCATACATATTGATCGGACATACCCGAATGCACTCGCGGCAGCCGTCGCATTTTTCTATGTCCACGCGGGAGGTTTTGCGCCGGATGCGAAAAGTGTACGATCCGTCTTTAGCAGCGGCTTTTTCCACCTGAGCGTTTGTGATGATGCGGATGTTCGGGTGTTTTTTCGCCGCTTCCCAGTTCGGATTCACCCATATCGGGTTCCCGTTCAAAAGGTGTGTTTGCGGGATACGTTCCCCACCGAGGGTTGGGGAGGATTCCACCAGTACGACGCGCCTGCCCGCTTCCGCCTGTTCGATTGCAGCCGCAACTCCTGCCGGGTCGCCTCCGAAAATGATTACCTGTTTATCTGACACTTGCGTCCTCCGGGTTTGTTTCAATCCACGCCCCCGCGAGGCGGCACCCATGTACGCCTCCGGGATAAAATCCCCCCTGCCTCCCTTTAGAAGAGGGGGCAGCACTCTCAACCTGAGTGTTATTCGCTCAGGCGGCGGCTTCCGCCGCCCGTTCCAGAATCTTATACCTTGGCGTGGCGCCGTCTATGCCGGCCAGTCCCACCAGGCCGCGCCTCTGCAGGGCCAGAACGTACTTGAGAGCGTCGGGAGGGGCTATCTCGAGCCTCTCAGAGACCTCCTTGACCGAAACCGCGCCTTTCTGCGTTTCTTTCAAGATGCCCTGGGTTGCAATTTCGTCAATCACAATGGTATCAAGGGTCCGCCACATTTCGTGTTCGGTAAACCTCTCGCCGTACTTGTTGCCGAGGTTCTCGAACTCCGTGAACTTACCCACCACCCAGCGCAGCTTCTCGCTGCCCAGAGCGATCCTGGCGGTTTCGAGCCTGTCCTTCAGCTTGGGGAGCGAGAGTCCTTCCGCCGAACCAAGAGGACCCATTTCGCGGATACTGCCGTCGAAGGCGGTAACCTGGCTGACAAACCGTTCACCCTCCGCCGACGAGCACTGGTTAAAAGCAACCCGCCCCGTATTGAGACCTACGTAGCCCAGGGTCCTCGATGCAAGCCCGATCTTGACCTTGGCCTGGTAATTACCGGAAATGTAATGGCAGTCTCCGAAGTGGCAGCCGACCACCATGATTCCGTCCGCCCCTTCGATGAAGGCGCCAACCACCATGGTCGGATCCACTCGGCCCGTACACATGAGACGGATGATTCGCACATCCGTCGTATATTGCATCCTGGAAACTCCAGCGAAGTCAGCCGCAGCGTAGCCTCACCAAGTGCAGCACATTACCAGAATTTTTGGAATAAAATCCGGCATTTATCAGCCTCCCTAATTAGTATTGAGTATTGAGTTTTGAGTTGCTAAAAACTGACAACTCAAAACTGTTATGACCTATGCCGATTCCTCCAGGAACGCCTTTATCTGCTCGCCTATCTGCAGGTCCGTGTAGGAATTGACGCTAAGGGCGTGCTGATAGCAGGTGGCCGCGCAAACCCCGCATCCCTTGCAGGCGACCGGAATCACCCTGACCTTGCGGCCTTTCTCACCCCGAACGATCTCCAGCGCGCCATAAGGACAGAGCGCGGCGCAAAGCCCGCAACCCCGGCACGCATCTTCATCGACCAGCGTGGAGACGATCGGCTCGACCGACATCACTCTCCTGGACAGGGGAATGGATGCGCGCGATGCTGCGCCGAGCGCCTGCGATACCGCTTCGCGAACCGTCGCCGGGTAGTGCGCGTTTCCGCACAAATAAATGCCGTCGGTTGCGAAGTCGAGAGGTTTGAGCTTTACGTGTGCTTCCAGAAAGAACTTGTTCCCATCGAGCGATACCCGAAGCAACCGGGATATCGCTTCGTTGTCCTCGCCTGCCACAAGCGGGGTGGAAAGGACGACCAGGTCCTGCGGCAGCACGATTTCGCGCCCGAGCAGATCATGATATATCATCACCTTTCCGTCCTCGACTTTGGGCGGGCGGGCGGGATCGTATTTTATAAAAATTACGCCAAGCTCTTTGGCGTGCTGGAAGAGGGCTTCGTTCTCGGTCCCATAAGCCTGGATATCGCGGTAGAGGATGCGAACGCCCGTTTCGGGGTTCACCTGCTTGATTTCGATCGCATTCTTTATGGCCACCATGCAGCATATGCGCGAGCAGTATTTGCGCTCATCATTGCGGGCGCCCACGCACTGAATCATGACGACATTTTTGGCGGCAAATGCCTTAGACTTGAGGACCTCTTCGAGCTCGAGCTGGGTGATGACCTTCCGGCCGTCATAGCCGTACAATCCGGCCGGCTTGAAGACCTGCGCTCCGGTCGCCACCACGATGATGCCTATTGGGAACTGGTCATTCGAACCGTTTGTCGAAGTGGAGACATTGAAGTTGCCGATATATCCCTTCACTTCATCGATAACTGTGGATGTGAGCAGGCGAATATTGGGATGCCTGCGGACAGCGTCGGCCTGCTTCAGGGCGATTGCGGCTGCATCGGCCCCGGAGGGGGCAAGCTTGTCGAGCTTCAGCAGAAGACCTCCAAGGTCGGCCGATTTTTCCACCAGAGTGACCTCATAGCCGCGGTTGGCAATTGCAAGGGCAGCGGTCATACCGGCGATCCCGCCGCCTATTACCATCGCCTTGGGGTCCATTGGGGACTGGATCGGTTCCTGAGGCTTGAGCAAGGCAGCCTTGGCGACACCCATCCGAATGAGGTCCCTGGCCTTGTTGGTGCCTGTTTCCCGCTCCTGCATGTGGACCCACGAGCACTGGTCGCGAATGTTCACCATCTCGAAGAGGTACGGGTTCAGTCCACCCTCCGCGCAAGTCCCACGGAAAAGCGGCTCGTGAGTGCGAGGCGTGCAGGATGCGACCACTACCCGGTTCAGGTGCTGCTCTTTGATTGCGGCCTTGATTTCGTTTATGCCGTTCTCCGAGCAGGTGTAAAGGTTTTCCTTTACGAAGACAACGTTGGGCAGGGTTTTCGCGTACTCGGCCAGCGACTTGACGTCAAGGTAGCCGGCGATGTTGCTGCCGCAGTCGCAAACAAAAACTCCTATTCGCATTTCTTCTGCCAATTGATCACCTCAGCGGCGCAGGCGCCGCAACCAGATTGCCCGCTGTCTGCGACGGCGGGCGAAAGACATATCCAAGACCCGAAAACCTTTCAGGCCGTTGCCCTTAACTCTGCCGGAGCGCCGATAACGACTTCAGCGGCGCAGGCCGCAGCGCTGCTCGCCTGGGCGACCGATTCGGGAATGTCCATCGGCCCCTGCGCGCACCCGCACACAAAAATTCCCGGCCTGCTTGCCGCAAGCGGCATCAGCGAGTCTGTTTTGATGAACCCGTTTGCGTCCAACTCCACTCCGGCAAGCTGCGCGAGCTTCGCCGTCCCGGCGCTCGGCACGCAAGCCGACGCAAGCACGACCATGTCGAAGACCTGGCTTTTCACTTGCCGGTCGGTGGTGCACTCATACCAGACGATCGGGTTTTTCGCTTCGCCTTCGGTAATTTCGGCCACGCGACCGCGAACATATTCGATATTGGCCTGCAGCCCGCCTCGAAGCTTATATTCTTCGAAACCGCGGCCAACCGCGCGAAGGTCCATGCAGAAGATCGAAGAATGTACTTCCCGGTCGTGCTCGTTGGCGATCATCGCCTCTTTTACCGAGTGCATGCAGCAGTAGGAAGAGCAGAATTTATTGAATCTGAAATCCCGCGAGCCCACGCATTGAATGAAAGCCAGCTTCCTGGCGGTTGTCGCGGCGGCTTTTTTGTGATGCATGGCCTCAAGCCGGGTTTCAATCCCCGCCAGCGATTCGGCCTGCTTGGCCCATTCCAGGAGCGCCGGATCGGAGGCGCCCGCCTTTACTTCTTCGATTACCTGAGCTGAATTTTTGCCCTGTTTTTCCTCGAGCTGTTTTACCCGCCCGGAAAGCTTCCTGACTTCTTTTTCGCTCTCCTCTATTTCTTTTTCCAGGGCAAGCTCGGACGGCCGATCCAGATGACCCGATGTGGGGCCGGAGGCGCTCAGAAGCCGTTCGAATTCAAGGGCCGTGACCACATTGTCAATGCGCCCGTAACCGTATTCGGGAATGACCGACGGGTCGAAAACGTCATAGCCTGAAGCTATTACGATTGCCCCGGCTTCGACTTCGACTGTTGCGTCCTTCTGCTCGAAATCGATCGCCTTGGCCTGGCAAGTCTTTGCGCATACGCCGCACTTCTTACCCTGCCCGAGCTGGCGGCAGTTGGGCGCGTCAATAGTGAAAACCGAGGGGATGCCCTGAGCGAAATATTTATATATGGCCTTGCGCTGTCCGATTCCAGCGTTGAACACGTCAACGGCCATGGTCGGGCATTTTTCGGCGCACGACCCGCAGCCGGTGCACAGATCTTCGTTCACGTAGCGGGCTTTCCTCTTCACGTTGATTTTG
>JBEKQE010000084.1:0-21410 GCA_049520035.1 Syntrophobacteraceae bacterium
CCGAACGCACTTTCATGCGCAAAATCAAAGAGGCCGTTCTAGCCCACCGGATCGACAGCAGCCTCAGCAAAAACGAGATTCTCTATCTTTACCTGAACCAGATTTATTTCGGCGCCGGAGCGTATGGGGTAGAGGCGGCTGCCAGGGCCTATTTTGACAAACACGCGAGTGAGCTGGACCTTGCGGAAGCTTCCCTTCTCGCCGGGTTGCCCAAAGCTCCCAACCGCTTTTCACCGATTCATCATTTCTCTGTGTCACGCGAAAGGCAGCGTTACGTTTTGCAGAGGATGGTGGATTCGGACTTCGTTAGTTTCGATGAGGCCCGCAAGGCTTTGGCAAAGCCGCTGCAGATCGCAAAGGGCAAGCGCTGGGCGCTTAAAAAGATGGATTATTTCACCGAAGAAGTCCGCCGGCAGGCTGAGACTCGCTTCGGGCGCGACATGCTCTATAAAGAGGGGCTTATTATCCAGACGACCCTGGACCTCAAGGCGCAGCGAATCGCGGAAAGAGCGCTCGACCAGGGCCTTCGCGAGCTTGATAAACGGCATAAACAGTATCGCGGGCTGCACGGCAATGTCCCACAAGATGATTGGCCGAGCGCTGTTCGAATCCTTAGTCAATCCAATGGAGATTTGGAAGAAGGCAAGGTGGTGGCAGGGCTGATAGAGCAATTTGATGTCAAATCCGGGACAATTTCTGTGGACCTCGGTACAGCAAAGGCGTTGATCCCCCAGTCGGGTTGGCAATGGGTACAGGTTTCCAATAAACGCGCCGAGAAGATTTTCCGTAGCGGCGACGTGCTCAGAGTCAAACTGGGCAGGCGGCAGGCACAAGATGTCTGGATTGCCGGCGTTGAGCAGGACCCCGGGATGGAAGGCTCGCTGATGTCCATTTCAGCGGTTACCGGCCGAGTCATCTGCATGGTGGGAGGGCGCAGTTTCGAAAAGAGCCAGTTCAACCGGTGCACGCAGGCGGTGCGGCAGCCGGGGTCTGCGTTCAAGCCCGTAATTTATGCGGCTGCGCTCGATAAGGGCTACTCCGAGGCCTCCATACTGATCGACTCGCCGATTACCTATTACGACAACAGCGTGAAAGGCTCCTGGACCCCCTCGAATTACGACCGCCAGTTCTGGGGGCCGATCCTGCTGCGAAAAGCCCTCATCCATTCGCGCAATGTGGTGACGGTAAAGCTGCTCGAATCAATCGGGGTAGGCTACACGATCCATTACGCCCGGCAACTGGGAATAACATCCCCGCTTACTCCGACTCTGTCGCTCGCGCTTGGGGCCTCCGGCGTGACGCTCCAGGAGCTGATCACCGCCTACTCCACCTTTCCCGGTCATGGTGAGCGCGTTGAACCATACCTTATAGAAAAAGTCCTGGACCGATACGGCAATCTCATAGAGGAACACCAGGTAAAAAAAGAAGAGGTGATATCGGCCAAAACCGCTTACCTGATGACTGACCTGCTCCAGGGGGTGGTCAGGGAGGGAACCGGGACAAAAGCAAGGGAGCTCAAGAGGCCCGCAGCCGGGAAAACCGGAACCACCAACGAACTCAAGGACGCCTGGTTCATAGGCTTTACTCCTTCGGTGCTCACAGGCGTCTGGGTGGGCTACGACGACCATACCGTCTCCCTTGGAAAGGGAGAGACAGGCGGGCATGCTGCCTGTCCGATCTGGGTCTATTTCATGAAAGAGTACCTGGAAAACAAGCCCGTTGAAACATTTCAAATACCTGACGGCATTATTTTCGCCAAGATAAATGGATCTTCGGGCGCGGTTGCCGGATCGGGCGAAGAGGGGGCGGTCTATGCGGCTTTTGCCGACAAAATTCCGGCCCCGGGCTCCAGACCGAAGCTCGAAGGCGAGGAGACGCCTGGTGAAGTTGCCGGGGAAACAGACAATACCCAGCCCCAGTTGAGACAGGTACAGCCTTCTTCGAGTGAGTCTTACTTCAAGTCGGAGCTGTATTGAGGATTGGATTATGAGCCTGATAAAAGTTGACAGCGAAAAATGCAGCCGCGACGGTATTTGCGTCGAGGTTTGCCCTCTGAGCCTGCTTTCGCTCGACCGGGAGGGCAGACCGGAGATGCGCCCGGCAGCGGCAGGCCACTGCATCGGGTGCGGCCACTGTGTCGCAGTCTGTCCCAGTGGCGCCCTGGACAACAGGAAAAATCCTGTTTCAAAACATACGGCGATCCCGGCGGAATACTCTCCCGATCCTGCCCAAAGTGCGCTATTTTTGCGCTCGCGCCGCTCCATCCGCCGCTACGAAGATAAACCGGTATCCAGGGAGAAAATACTGAAACTTCTCGACATTGCCCGTTTTGCTCCTTCGGGGCATAATTCGCAGGCAATATCCTACCTGGTCGTCGAGGGCGCTGAAAACCTTATGCGGCTCAGCCGGATAGTTGTAGAGTGGATGCGGGAAACCGTGAAGCTTTCCCCTGAGTTGGCAAAACGTTTCAACATGCCCGCCGTAATCCGGGAGGAGGCAAAGAGCGGGGGCCGGATTCTGCGGAGGGCCCCGCATATTATCGTGGCTCATGCCCCGGCAGACCTGCCCGCAGCGCCGGTCTCAACGATGCTTTCTCTGGAATATGTCGAGCTATACGCCCCGGCGCTGGGGCTCGGCACGTGCTGGGCCGGTTACGCGATGGCGTGCGCCCAGCAGTTCCCTGCTTTTTCACAGTTCCTTAAAATCCCGGCGCGCAGGACGATTACAGGAATTTTGATGGCGGGCTATCCGAGATACAGGTACCACCGGCTGCCTGCCCGAAACCCTCTGGATGTGGCATGGTTCGAAACCGGCGAACTGTAGCCTGCCGCCAAGGAAAGTTCATTGAAGCAGTGGGTCCTATATTCGGCTCTGGCGCTCCTGATTTGGGGTCTGTGGGCCTTTTTGCCCAAAATGGCCCTCAGTTGCCTCGATCCAAAAACAGCTTTCATGTTTGAAGTATTCGGCGGGGCAATAACAGGCCTGTTCGCTTTTCTCATCCTGCGGCCTCAACTTGGAGGGGCCGAAATACGAGGGGTAATACCCGCCCTTCTGACCGGGATGATGGGCTATCTCGGGCTGCTTTGCTTCATGTATGCGATCCGTGAAGGAAAGATCTGCATCGTCGCGCCCCTGACGGCGCTCTACCCGGTCGTGACCCTGGTGCTGGCAATGATTTTCCTTAGAGAGAAAATAAGCATTGTCCAGCTAGCCGGAATAATCCTCGCGCTTGTCTCCGTCGTCCTGATCTCACACGAATAGAAGTAAAACTTTTCAAAACGGTTCTACTATGGAGGTACTCATGAGCCCCGAAGAATTGGGTAGTGGGTCATTTTGAATTTGCATGGATTTGTGGTATAATTTATTCATCTGGTGAACATAGTATGCGACCATTTTGAAGAAAACCGTTATCGGAATCGAGCGGCGGTCCGATTTAGGGGCATGAGGAAATCATCACCCGGTGGGCTAGTTTTCGTTTGACTGCGATGTTAATTTGGGGTTTAGTAATACTCCCGCTCGAAATGGCAGTTAATTGCCACCCCAAAAAGAATAATGACCAACTACCTCTGCACACATCCGAGTTTTATTGGTGGAATGGCAAGTGGACTTGATTTGGGCGATACCTTAACTGAGTTCAATTGGTCAATATCAGGCGAACAGGCAGACATGATCGCCGTCAAATCAGATTGGGTGGCGGTAGGTAAAGACATCTTCGTTGCTATGGCCAAGGTCGATGCCACCCGCAAAGCAAAATAAAGGCCGCCAAAGCTCCAGCCAAGTCGTTCAGACTGCCACTGCCGCCGCCCTTCAGTTTAAAGGACCTCTTCCCCATCCTCAATTGCTCGAAGGATATGAGAGAGCCTTGCCAGGCTCTGCCGAGCGCATTCTAAAAATGGCGGAGGAGCAACAAGCACACCGACACAGCCTCGAACGACAGACTCTCCAGGTTACATCGAGGAACAGTTTTGCCGGTATTATATGCGCCTGTATCATCGGGGTATCCACGGTTGTCTGTGGTTCTATTGTGGCCTATTCGGGGGTCCAATGGGGAGGATATGCGATAAGCGGTACTGGACTAGCCTCTTTGGCCGGCGCGTTCATCTATGGAACTAGGGCGCGCAAAAAGGAAAGGGAAGACAAGTTCCGTGCAATGCGCGACCAGTGAGAGATAAACTAATCATTCAGCCAACCTCGCAACATCTTCCAATGTCCAAAGATGATCCGTGATGCCCACCTCCATTGCGAGACTAACCCGCAAGCTCTGATGAATCCTAACGAAATTATAGTACATGGAATGAAGCGATACCGTATGAGCCAGGTCCTCAGCCTTTTTTGAGAATCCATTGGTGAGGCGAGTAAAGCGGCGCATGCCTATTCGCATTGTGAGATTCCGGCGCTCAACATAGGAAGTGGAAATGTGTTTCGGATCAGGATCGCATAGTCATACCTTGACATAAAATACTGTGGGTTTGCGGCCCAGGCGCCAGTCAGGGCGCATCCGGCCAGCCGGTATACGCGCTCGACTATTCAAGGCGGCGTCCCAGGCAGTTGTTTATCCAATATTTTTGATAAACGCTCTCATCTCGTATGCAGCCTCCGCTCGTGGGGCAGCGGATAAGCTTTAATACACCAGCCAGCGCTGGAACAATTTTGTACCTTTTAACATTCGGACATGGTTCAATCTTTCCCGAAAACCGACAAAAACTCTTCACGATTTACAAAATTTTGGTTTTCCAAAAAAAAATCGATCCCGCCTCTGATGGCTCATTCCCGTCCACCGCTCCTGTTTTGATCTGCAATGGCGCCTGCTGCGGCTGCAACTGGCTTAGGTCCGAGCACAGGAATTGCAACTTGCACGAAGACTCTTTGTCGCGAAAGGTGAAAAATGCAAAAGTTTAATCTGCCCCTTGCCGCCTGGTTGGTCTTTGTGGGTTCGGCCCTTCTGGAGGTCGGAGGCGATGCGGTGGTTCGAAGAGGTCTGCGCGGTGCCAATGTCGTAATTATCCTGGCCGGTGGTCTTATGCTGGCGTGCTATGGGTTGCTCGTCAACACGGTGAGATGGGATTTTTCGAGGCTTTTGGGCGTCTATGTAGCCGTATTCGCCCTGGTAAGCGTAATGTGCGGCCGATTTGTCTTTGGCGAGAGCGTGCCGAATTCGACATGGGCGGGCCTTGCCATTATTGTAGCAGGCGGTCTGGTCATTCAGTTTGGCCATGCGTACTGAATGCAAACAAATAGCCCGTGCAGCCGCCGAACCCGTTCACCACGGGGACGCGGAGACACGGGGACGCGGGGACGCGGAGACACGGGGACGCGGAGACGCGGGGACACGGAGACACGGAGACGCGGAGACACGGGGACGCGGAGACGCGGGGACGCGGAGACACGGGGACACGGAGACACGGGGACACGGAGACGCGGAGACACGGGGACGCGGAGACGCGGGGACGCGGAGACACGGGGACGCGGAGACAAAACCATCACCCCATCTCCCTGTCGGCCCTCGTTCTCCTCTGTGGTAAACTGGTACGTGCGTATGATATTATTCAAAGATGATTTGAGAGAACCCGTTTTGGAAAAAAGCGCTTGGCGCCCACTGGGGGGACACTTATAAAAAATGCTTGAAGCCGGAACAATTTTTCAGGATCGATACAAGATTTTGGCCCCTTTGGGTCATGGGGGATTTGGCGCCACTTTTCTGGCCGAGGACCTTGAGTCCAATCGGAAGGTCGTAATGAAGGTCCCCCATATTTCACAGTTGGGAGATCCTGCCGTTTATGAGCGCTTCAGACGGGAAGTGGCGATCGGTAAGCTTTTGAACCACTCCGACGTTCCCGTGGCAGTGGCGATTTCTGAAGGGGACCCCCCATACCTGGTTTTGAATTACGCTGAAGGCGAACCATTGGAGAAAGTTCTGAGCGACAAAGGCAGGTTTCCCGTCGATGAGACCGTAAAGCTGGTCGCAAACCTGCTCGATGCTCTCCACTACTGCCATGAGAGGGGAGTCTATCACCGGGATATAAAACCGGAGAACCTGGTGCTCGGTCCGGACGGCCACTTGAAAATTCTGGATTTCGGCATTGCGCTCATGGAAGGGGCGCCTCGGGTGACCTGGCGTGGTTTTTCGGGTCTCATGGGGACCCCCGAATACATGGCCCCCGAACAGATCAAGGGAGAACGCGGAGATGCGAAAAGCGATATTTATGCCGTCGGCTGCCTCATTTATCACCTTCTGAGCGGGTCTCCTCCGTTTACCGGGGATAACCCCCTGACGGTCATGTACCAGCATATGACCAAAACGCTTGAGCCGCTCACATCGATAAAGGGTTTGCATCCGGGGATATGGGCCGCCGTGCGCAGAGCGTTGCGGCGGCGAAAGGAGGAGCGCTACGACTCCGCCGAGCAGATGGCCAATGATTTGCGTTTCCCTGAAAATGCGGACCTCAAATGGGTAGGTGAACCCGACCCGCCCCTGGCCGCCGTCCTTCCCACAAGGCGAAACAACCTGCTGATATACGGGAGTTCCGTATTGCTTGCCGTATTGATCGCGTTTTTGCTCCTTTTTTTAAGACGATAAAACTTTAGATGGCGTTTTCGCCGGTTTCGCCCGTGCGAATCCGGATGGCGTTGCCAATGGGATAGGTAAAAATTTTGCCGTCTCCGATTTCGCCCGTGCGGGAAATTTCGATGATGGCTCTGATGACTTCATCCACCATGCTGTCAGAAACAACCATCTCTATTTTGGTTTTCGGGAGCAGATTGATGTTGAACTCCGTGTTCCAGCCATCTCGCGTATGACCTTTCTGCAAACCGCAGCCGATAGCTTCCGTTACGGTCATTCCCTTGATTCCCAGTTTGCCCAGAACGTTGCGCACGTCCAAAATCCTGTCCGGGCGCAGGATGCATTCTATTTTAGTCATTCTTGCACCGCCTTTTATTTTGATTCAATATGCGTATTACCAGTCTATTCTGTTAACTTTAACCGTCATGATGGTCATATTGTCATAGCCGCCGCGCCTGTTGAACTCGGCTATCAATTCGGCCAATTCCTTTTCCGAGGAACCATGGCCGATGAGAAACGATTTTAACTCCTCAGCAGTGGCATGTTCCAGTATCCCATCGGTAATCATGCAGAAAAGATCCCCCGGTTTAGTAAATCCCGAATAAAAATCCGGGATCAACAGAGGACCTTCGCCAACCGCCTTCAACAGCACATTTTTGTTGGGGTGAGTACGCGCCTCCTCAGCCGTTATCAGTCCGAGGCGCATGAGTTTACCCACGAGGCTGTGGTCCTTTGTCAGTTGAATCATATCGTCATCGCGCAGCAGCATGACTTTCGAGTCGCCGACGTGAGTGATGAAAAACCGGTTCTGTCTTAGCACAAGAGTGGACAGAGTGCACTTCATACTCCGTGCGGACAGATGGCTGATCGATAGATCGTAGATGTGAAGGCAAGTATTTTGGAATGCGTTTTTTAGCCTTTCCGGGATTTTTTCTGTATGATCGCCGAAATAATATTCCTGGAGCAAAACATTGACCGCCTCCGCGCTGGCAACCTCCCCGGCAGCGCTTCCGCCCACGCCGTCCGAAACGGCGAAAAGGCTCCCAAACTGGTTTAGCCCCGTTTCGGCCGGCATGTAATAGCCGAAATAATCCTCGTTGTTTTGACGGACTTTCCCCTTATCAGACATACCGTGTACCTGTAAGGCGTCCGGTACATAATCCCTTTTCGAAACAGAGCTGACCTGCAAGGAGACCTCCAACGGGCAAAAGGGCGCTTGAAAAACGCCCTTTTGCCAAATTATTTTCGAGTTGAATCGATTTAGCTGCTTCTGGCTGGTCCTCCAATTATTTTTCTCTGGGTCTTGGAGCTTTGAACCCACAGATAGACAACACCAATGATGACCCATACCACCGTGGCCAGGATAGACCACATTGCGGCGGTCTGAGTATCGCCGCCGCCAAGGACCCCCAGATAGAGCACCGCAATCAGCATGACGATATTGGCAAAGGCCCCTAGAATCGGAACCACGATGTGAGTGAACGCATTGCGCTGAGGATGCCGCAAAAACGCCACAAACGCAATAAGGTTGGTCATTCCGTAGAGAATGAACGTGCCGATATTCGACCAGAAGGTAATGGCTGTGAGGTTGGTGATCGACAGAACTCCAAATGCGCCGATAACCGCCGATGCAACGGTCATTGCCCATACGCCTGCGTGGGGCGTCGCATGTTTGGGATGCAGAAATCCGAGGAAGCTCGGAACTTCCTTATCTTTCGACATTGCATATGTAACGCGCACGCCGGTGTTCATGCAGGCCAAAGTGGTGCCGACTACCGCCATGGCAACCGAAATCGCGACCACAATCATCAGCGCGAAGCCCAGGTTGCCCAAAAGAGCATCACCGAGGTTTTTCACCATGTCGCCTATCGGGGCGCTGGAGGCGGCTGCGGCGTCTATGCCGGTGACCACTGCGCCTTTGGCGTCTGTTCCCGTATAAGACGTGTTCAACCAGGCATTGGCGCCGAAGTACTCAAAAAGGTACATAATGAGTCCCTGAATGACCAACGAGATGATGACCCCGCGGCTGACATGCCTGGGGGATTTGGATTCGGCCGTAAGCGCGGTCGCCGATTCGAAACCCACCAGCAGCAATATTGCAACGGTAGCCTGGAACATCACGTTGACGAAACTGTGCGGCATTACGACAGATGAGATCTCCGTATGAACGAACGTTACATGCTCCGGGTTGGAAAACCTGTAAACCAGGGCCAGAATGGTCACCACTACTAAAGCGATAATCTGGATAACATTGATCACTATGCTGGATATGGTTGACCCCGTGATTCCGCGGTAGGCTATGTATCCGACCATGAACGCAAATAATACTGCGACCACTATCTGCCAGAAAGCGGACAGATCTACCCCGAACTGCTGGAATATATAGCATATCAGCGTGGCCATCATGGCGACCATAACGCCTGGATATACCCAGTAATAAAGATGGGAGAACCATCCCACGATAAACTTGGACAATCTGGCGAAACCTGATAACCTGTCCTCGCCCAACATCGCCTGTTCGGTGAAGTAGTATGAACTGCCGGTCCCTGCCTGGGGATAGAGCTCCGAGAGTTTGGAATAGGAAATCGCGGTCAGGAATGCCAGGATTAACGCGACAAACAAACCCGCAAACATGTCCATCGCGGTAGTCTGGCCAGCCAAATCCACCTGTGCCGCCTGCACCTGATAGGTCAACCATAGAAAAGCCCCCGGCGCGATCAGCGCCATTGCGTTCACCGTGACCCCGGTCAGTCCAAGTGTCTTTTTGAATCCGGTCTGCTCTGCCATAAATCACCTCTTTCATTAATTGATTAGGAAAACAGTGTGAAGACTTCTAGTGCTGCGTCCGCAATGAACACAGAGAGCAATTTGTTTGCCAAACACCCTCATGTCGGCTTGGAGTGCAGTTCGGAAGGTGTCTGCTACCAGGATGAGTTCAAAATATGCAATCTGATTGGCACAAAATCGTATCAACATAGGCGGTAAATGAACCAAATTGTGCCATTTTGACGAGAGAATTTATCTCAATTGTCGCATATCTCTTTCAAAAACGGACTTATTCCAGTTTGGCACGGAATCTGGAACAGAGTTATGGGAGTAAGACCTGTTTCGGGGGAGCCGGCCCGGATATTCAGTTTCTAAACGAACAATAAGGCGGAGCGCATGGACAATCTCTGCGAACTAAAGTTAAGTATCTTTTCGCTGATCCACCGGATAATCGATCGGGCGCTCCACCCGGAACAGGCGATTGAGGGTCTGCTCAGGGTCCTTTCGCAGGCTGTTCCCCAATCGACGGCGGCCGTCATCATCAGCAGCAGCAGGGCCGAAGTCCGTTTTTTCTTTACTCCGTCCCAGGATGATTCGGACAGTGACACGGAACAAAGGATTCGAAGTCTTTATAAAACGGGGTTCGACCTTGTTTTCAGCATTCCCCAGCCCTTTGTTGTTCTGCCGGGTAGTCCAAGGCCCCTGTTTCTAGACCGCAAAGCCCTTCATTCCATCCAAAAGGAACAGGTCCGCCTGTTCGGTTCCCCCGTTATCCTCGGTGATGAGGTAGTGGGGGCAATTATGGTCGACCGCTTTTTCGGCGATCGGGTCCCTCTGGCCGAGGACGTGCAGTTCCTTTCGATTTTGGCTTCCTTTATCGCCCAGGTATTGAATCTGGAATCTCAAGTAAAACGGCGCGAGGAGGCACTGGTCAGAGAAAATCTGGCTCTTCGGGCAAAGATTTCCGAAGAGCACCTCGGGTTGGTATGCCTGGGCAAAAGTGTGGCAGGCCGAAAGCTCGAGGCGGAAATCAGGAAGACAGCGCCCACCGAAGCTTCTGTTCTGATCTGGGGTGAACCGGGGACAGGAAAGACCTCCATAGCGCAGATCATTCACGAGTTCAGCGGCAGGGCGCCCTTTCCTTTTGTAAAAGTTCACTGTTCTCTACCCGAGGATCTGCTGGACAAGGAATTATTCGGAAATGGAAAAGATTTCCTCAACGGCGGCATCGATGAACTCCACGCCCCGCGAAATGCTTTCGACAAGGCGGCCGGCAGCACGTTGCTGCTCGATGAGGCAGGCGACCTTTCGGCAGCTCACCAGGTAAAGATGTTGGATATTCTGGACAGGTTGCAGGCCGGGAGTTTTGGAGTCACAAGGGCCAAGGGGGCCGATGTCAGGATTGTCACCGTTTCGAGCGTTAACCTTTTCGAGGCCGCTGGAAGCGGGGCGTTCAGAAAGGACCTTCTCAACAGGCTCAGCACCTTGCTGATTCATGTCCCTTCGGTAAGGGAGCGAAAAGACGACATACCTTTTTTGATTGGACATTTTCTCGATCATGCATGCAGGGAACAGGGCAGGAAGGCTCAATTAAGCGCTCAGGTATTGAAAGAGCTGTGCGAATACGACTGGCCCGGAAATATAGCCGAGATAAAAAACACTGTAATTCGCCTGGTAAGTATGACTGATGGCGCGGAGATCGAGGCTGAGGACCTTGCGTCGATACTTGACCCCAAGCCCGCGGCAGGTTCGGGTGCAGCAAGCCTGGAGGCAATTTCCGTGTGGTCTCGCCTGGATGAAATCGAGCGCAGGGAAGTTTCGGCGGCCCTCGAGCGCAACAGGTGGATCAGGAGAAGGGCCGCCGATGACCTGGGCCTTACATTCCGGCAAATGAACTATCGAGTCAAAAAATTCGGCCTGGACGCGCTTATAAGGCAGAATCGGACCAGGCCTGCCGCAAAGGCCCCGTCTCTGGTCATGGACAGGTCAGGGAGAGCGTCGAGAGTGTAGCACGGTCGGCCTGCCCACTACGCGCTCGCACGACCGAGAGCGGTTATTTTTTTTCGGTAGGGTACTATATAAGTCTATCATACGAGGACCCGCCATACGGGCTCTTAGAACTTGTGTAAACAAATATCTGTCCACCGGGGCAATCGCCCGATTTTTATTTTCGACTACAGAAACAAGCACTTCCTGTTCCTACGATTCCTGTCAAACTGTCAAACGGTCCTTTGGGGCAAAACATACCAAATAGCTCCTCTCGAGAATTAGCATTAGGGGCCGGTTTATGGTAATAAAGATAGTCGTAGAGGTATCCGGTGGCGGGGCTTGAGCGGCAGAAACTTTGTAGACCGGTGAGTTTGCTTCCGGCTGAGACGGCGGTACGCCGGGGAATATTGGAGATAAACGATGTCCGGTTCAAAGGGAACTGAGGATAAGATTTTAGTCTGTGTTGGGTGCGCTCCCGCCTCTGCGGGCGTAATAAGCTACGCCGCAAGACGGGCCAAGGGCGAGGGCGCCAAGCTGTTCGCAGTTTATGTCGAGGTCCCTCGATCCGTGCTGCTGCCTGAAAAGGAACGTGACCGCGTCATTGACAATTTAAGGCTGGCCGAACAACTGGGTGCGGAGACTGCAACCCTGAACGGCCGCGACATCGCCGAAGAAATAGTGAGGTTCGCGCGCCTTGGGAGCATAACGAGAATCATCGCAGGAAAACCGGGGCGTTCACCCCTGAAGAGCATTCTCCTGGGCAGTCCTGTGGACCGCCTGGTGAGAATCGGCGGAGAAATCGGCATCGAAATTGTTTCAGGTGATTCCGGCCAACGGGTTCAGATGCCGTACCGGGTTCAATCCCGGGAATTTCCATGGTCGGATTATGGAACGGGCCTACTTTTCCTCCTGCTGGCCACAGGACTCTGCTTTTTGATGTATCCGCATTTCGATCTGAGCAACCTCATGATGGTCTTTCTGCTGGCGGTTTTGGTGACAGCGATAGAATGCGGACGCGGACCGGCTATTGGTGTTTCTCTCTTAAGCGTACTGGCGTTCGATTTCTTCTTTGTCCCGCCCCGTTTTTCGTTCACCGTCGATGATGCCCAGTATATAGTGACTTTCATTGTCATGTTTGCGGTCGCCCTTGCTATAAGCCACCTGACGGGGCTCATGCGCAAACAGACCCAAACGGCCCGTTTGCAGGAGAGGCAAGCAGCCGCCATGCATGGTCTTAGCAGGCAGCTCGCAGCCGCCAGAAGTGTTGAAAAGACACTGCGGATCGCCGTGGAATACATTTCTGAAATCTTCGATTCCCACGCGGTCGTGTTGCTGCCTGAAGAGAAAAGAAGATTGAAGACGGCCGGCGGTGACCCGTCCCTGGTCTTTGTCAAAGATGTGACCAGGCAACTGGAGATTGCGCGCAAGGCCTTCGAAACGGGTGAGACTACGGGGTGGGGAACTAAACACGTTCCCGAAAACGAAGTACTTTATGCGCCGCTCCAGGTGGCGGATCTGGTTCTGGGAGTTCTGGCCCTCAGGCCCTGCGATCCGGAACGTTTCCTGTTGCCGGACCAGCGTTATCTTCTCGAATCGCTTATCAGGCAAGTGGCTCTTTCGCTTGAAGTGGAATATATGGCGGAAAGCGGTATCCCGTTGCAACGTGACTCCGCCGGTTTTAAGGGAGTGCGGACCGATTCCGATTCCGCTTAAAGAATTCAAGAGATGAAAATCCTCATACTGTCGCTCCTCAATCTGATTCTGATCGGTGTTTTTGCCCATCTCATGCGGAGGCCGAACCTTCTCACGCTCTCCCAGACAGGACGACTCTGGCTGACCTGGCTGGCCGTCGCCATAATCACCCTGATGGACGAATTTACGTCCATCTTCTACGCCCCGGCCGAGGCATACAGATTCATCGGTTCGAGCGCCATATTCTTTATCGCGCTGACCAGCATTCTTGTTCGGTTCATGAGCACCCGGTTTACCGAAATCGCTGAAATCCTGGAATATAACGGTCTCATAGGGGGAGGAGTCTATTCTTTCTCCTATCTCGTGCTCGGTCCGATGATGTCGTTTGTGGCCGTTTCCTCCATTATGGTCGATTACACGCTTACTGCCTGCATCTCGGCTGTGAGCGCCATTCTCAATGCGGCTTCTTTTTTCCCGCAGGTTTCCGAATCATCCTCCATGGTTGTTTTTCTCGTGCTCGGAATACTCTGGGCAATTGCAGGGCTCAACATTCTCGGCATCAGGGAGAATGCGAGGTTCACCTTTTTCGTTTTCATTTTGGCCGCATTTATTATCCTGAACCTTATTGTTTCTGGGGTAGTCGAATTTGACAGCGCCGCTCTGGCACGCCTGAAAGGGTCGGGCGGAAACGCGTTAAAACCGCTTGAGACCGGCTCATGGCTTCATGATTACGGTAATTTCATATCCCACATCGCATTTTGTATTCTGGCCTATTCGGGAATCGAATCGGTCATTCAGACCGCCGGTTTCGTGCGAAGCTGGCGTGAGATCCACAAGGCCTATCTTTTCCTGGCCGTTACGGTGGGCATCGCGACGCCCCTGGTGGCAGCCCTGGTTCTTTGCACTCCTATTAATGTCAGCGAGCACGAGGGCGATCTGATCACCTATTATGCAACGCAGATCAACGGGACCTTCTTCGGTATCCTGGTTGCCGGACTGGCCAGCATCACTCTGACGATGGCTGTGAATACCGCCTTTGTGGCCTCCAGCGAACTGCTGGAGCGCGTGGCTCACCGCTATGGGTTCCACTGGCTCATCGTGACAAATCAGCGCCACTCGCTCTATCGGATTCACATCCTGAATGCGCTGTTTTTTTCGACGATTATCATCATTACCAGCGGCTCGCAGAAAATTCTGGCCGACATGTACGCAATAGGCCTCGTAGCGAGTTTTTGTATCAACATGGGATCGCTTCTGATCTACCGCTATTTTGTCGGCACCAAGGAAGTAATCCCATATTACACGAGCCGCGTCGGTACGCTTATTCTCTGGATCATTCTGGTAAGCTGTTTCATTTTCCTGGCGATAGACAAACCTCACGGTACGGCCCTCTGGGCAGGCATAACGGCTTTTGTACTTGTGACGGGAGCCCTGCTGGCAAAGAAAAGATCGCCGGAAATCGTTCAGATCGGCCAGGCCGACAATGAGATGGAAATGATACTCTATCTGGCCGAGTCATCCTCGCCCGACATACACATAATCTTCCGCCGTCCACGCGAGGAATCCCTTGGAGAACCGGAAGGCAACGAAGCTTACATAACCTTCTATACGCCGCGCCAGGGCATCCCGCCCAAAATGGCTAAGAACCATTTCCGTTTCCCTATGATCCGAAGCGGCCTGTACCAGCGTATTATGCTTGTGCTAAGGATTGTCCAGTACGAATTGCCTGACAGAAATATAACCGTCCACTTCGGCTGGCCTTTATCTTCATGGCTCGACAGGCTCGCCATTGGGGTCATGGTGTTCAATCTGATGACCCTTCCCAGGAAATTCCCTCAGTTTAACTTTGAAATCAGCTATTTTGGACGCAGCATTGCCTTGAAACCCAAATGATCTCAACAGGTGGATCGGGAGAAGGGCCGCCGATGACCCGGGCCTTACCCCCTTAACCGGCGCACCGCATGGCTTGCCATTCGCAAATATGGCCACCTGGCCGGGCTGGAATTGGCCACGTGCTGGCACCAGCTACGCCACCTTTGCGGCGTCGCCCCGACCAATCAGGGTGCTGCGGAATCCTGAAGGTCAAACAAAACGGTGAAGCCGGAAAAAACTGGCCTTCCGGCTGTATGGATTATATAATAACAGAGAATAGCAAACTCTGTTATCATAGTTGGTGCCAATGAGAGGAGCCGACGTCATGAACGTTTCACTCACGCCACAGCTCGAAGAATTGGTCAAAAAGAAAGTGGACAGCGGTCTTTACGGCTCTGCAAGTGAAGTCATGCGCGAGGCCTTGCGCCTTCTTGAAGAGCGCGACCGTATTCATGCACTACACATCGAGGAGTTGAGGGCGGAAATCCGGAAGGGTCTTGAGAGCGGCGAGGCGACGCCCTTGAATATTGGAGATATCAAGGCGCGGGGCCGCAGACGGCTTGCCGCCGAACAGAAGAGGGCAACCCCCTGATGCCGCAGGTCCTTAAGCGTCCCCAGGCAGAAACCGACCTTGATGAGATCTGGTGGCACATAGCCCAAGACAACCCGGACAATGCGGACCGGTTCCTCGATAAGATCGAAGAACGATGTCAGGCGCTTGCACAATTCCCACACATGGGCACAAGCCGAAAAGAGCTTCTGCCCGCATTGCGAAGCCTCTCGGTTGGCAATTATCTGATTTTTTACCTGCCGATTGAGGATGGCATTGAAGTTGTCAGGGTTTTGCCCGGAATGCGCGATATCGACGCCATCTTTTGATCGAGAGCGTTCCCGCAAGCAGTAACGGAAATGATGGCCGACCGAGCCACAATGAAGGCGACCGGCAGGGCTTTTTTGTAAGCCGGCACAGCAAGCCCTTTAACCGGCGCACCGTCCTTTATGCGGCGACAAAAAATCTGTCCACCGGGGGCAATCACCCGATTTTTATTGTGCCCGCCTGCGATTACCTTTAAACAATAACTCGTATCCTATTGAAAAAAAATAATCACTCTGCGTCGTGCGAGCGCGTAGCGGGCAGGCCGACGGCGCGACATTCTCGACGCTCTCCCTGACCTGTCCATGACCAGAGACGGGGCGTTCGCGGGAGGCCTGATTTGATAAGCGTTCAGGCGCATGATCGCGTCCCCGGTTAGTTGGAGGGCAGGCAGTCTCGCCAGGCGTGGAGTCATAAAAATGGACGATGCGATGAAAGAAAAAGGCGTTGAGCTTTTGCGAAAACTGAGCCAGGCACACGGCGCACCGGGGCAGGAAAACGAGGTGCGCCGAATTTTTCGAAGTGAGCTTGGAGAAGGCGTCTTCACCGACAGGGCCGGAAACATCTTTTGCGAGCGAAAAGGCAGTTCCGGCCATCCCCGGATACTTATTCCCGCACACATGGACGAGGTCGGCCTCATCGTGCAGACCGTAATGGATGACGGCCTCATCAGGTTTCTTGTGCTGGGCGGCTGGTGGGCGCACACGCTTCTTGCCAAACGAGTACGAATCCGCACCAGGGAAGGGGTTGAAATCCCTGGCGTAATCGGCGCAAAGCCTCCTCATTTCCTCTCTGAGGCCGAGCGCGAAAAGGTGATGAAGATAGAAGACATGTTCATCGATGTAGGCGCCCGTGACGCCGGCGAGGCACAGGCCTTCGGCATCCGGCTCGGGGACCCCATCGTGCCGGACAGCCCTTTTGTGAGGATGCGCAACCCGGACCTGCTGCTCTCGAAGGCTTTCGATGACCGCGCCGGACTTTCGCTGATAGTCCACGCGGCGTTGGAGACCGGTAAGATGTCCCATCCGAATACGATAATCTTTGCGGGCACCGTCCAGGAGGAAGTGGGGACGCGGGGGGCCAAGGCTGCCGCATCATCGGCCGATCCCGACCTGGCCATTGTGACTGAGGGCGCTCCAGCCGACGATCTGCCCGGCGCCGGCAAACAGGAGCGACAGGCAGCCATCGGCTCGGGCCCTCAGATCCGGTTTATGGACTCATCAGCGATTATGAACCGCGAATTCACCGAATTCGTGATCGCAACGGCTGAAAAAAACGGCATTCCTTACCAGCTCGCCGTCAGGAGAAGAGGCGGGACCGATGCCGCACCTATCCACATGCATGCTTCCGGGGTGCCCACTGTGGTTGTCGCTGTCCCGTCGCGCTACGTCCATACCCACAATACGATAATCGACATCTCGGACTACCTGAACGCCCTGAAACTCATCCTGAAGCTGATCGAAACAATTGACGAGGACACCGCAGGCAGGATCGGCTCTTTTTACGATTGATCCGGCCCATTCAGGCAAACAGACACATGCTTCTTTTTTATTACAGCTATCGCAATCTGCTCGTCCGGCGGCTCACCACCCTTTTAACGGCGGGCGGCATGGGGCTTGTCATTTTCGTTTTCGCAACCGTTCTGATGCTTGCCGAAGGCTTTCAGCAAACCCTTATCACTTCGGGCAGCCCGGAAAACGCCGTTTTCATCCGCAGATCGGCTGAAACAGAGGTCCAGAGCATCATCGAGCGCAAAGACGCCCCTATCATCGAGTCGTTGCCCCAGGTTGCCGTAGACAAGGACTGGCGCCGGCTCGCGGCGCGCGAAGCGGTCGTGCTGATAAGCCTTCCCAAAAAGGAGACCGGCTCGCCGTCAAATGTTCAGGTGCGGGGGGTAACGCGCGGGATATCTCTCGAACTGCGGCCCCAGATCAAGATAGTCGCCGGGCGCGAGTTCAATGCAGGTTCCTCTGAAATCCTGATCGGCCGGAATATCGCCAAAAAGTTCAGGGTCCCCGGCCTTGGCGGGACCATCAATTTCGCAGGGCGGACCTGGACGGTTGCAGGCATTATGGACGCAGGCGGCACCGCTTTCGACTCGGAAATCTGGGGGGACGTCGATACACTGATGGGCGCTTTTAAACGATCGGTATATTCCTCCGTGATCATTCGGATGAGGGACCCTTCGGGTCTGCCGGAACTGAAGCAAGCCGTGCTCAAAGACCCGCGCCTCGTCGAGGAGGCCAGGCGCGAGGACGAATACTACGAGGCTCAATCCGAACTGATGGCCAGGTTTATCCGAATCCTGGGAATAAGCCTCACGCTCATTTTCAGCCTGGGGGCGATAACCGGGTCTATGATCACCATGTACGCGGCGGTCGCCGCGCGCACATCGGAAATCGGGACCCTTAGGGCGCTGGGGTTTCGCCGGGTCTTCATCCTGCTTGCCTTTCTTGCCGAAGCGGTATTTTTAAGCCTGCTCGGCGCCGGAATCGGCCTGGCGGCCGCTTCGTTTATGAACAAGCTCACGATCTCCACGATGAACTGGACCACTTTCTCCGAACTGACCTTCCGCTTTCTTCTAAACCGCCGCATAATTGTCAGTTCGGTCATATTTGCCGTTGTGATGGGAATAGTCGGGGGTGCGCTGCCCTCTATCAGGGCCGCCCGTATGAATATCGTTTCAGCGCTGCGGGCCAGATAGGCTCAATTCGGTGATCGAGCCCGCCGAAGCCTCTGCGGCCACCCGCCGGGCAAGCTCGACGCTGCGCGAGGCGTGGCGGTCCCACCGCCCCCTTGACGCGCCGTCCGTTACTCTCATAAACTTATCCGCTTGTAGTAGGGTTTCTGAGCTACGAGACCGTCCAGGGACAGCCTGCCTCCTCCGCTAATCATAAGTGCCAGCGCCATGCCCAAGACCAGCAGATGATATTCGAATCCCTCTCCATGCTGTTTGCCAAACCAGTTCATGAAAAAACCGTTGGGCCAGTGAACAAGGTAAATAGCCCCGATCATGTCGCAAAAAATCCCAAACGCGCACAACCTGGTCGCAAAACCGACAATCAGACCCAGGGCGCCGAGTGATTCGGCCGCGATGACGAGCAGCGTCAAAAAAGCGGGAATGTGATAGTTCTGAGAGAAAACCTCGATGGTGCCCGAAACCCCATTGCCTCCGAACCATCCTAAAAGCTTCATTGCCCCGTGCGGGAAAATGACCGCCCCGAGGCTGACCCGCACTATAAGGTTCTGCCACGTGTCTTGAGTTCTGAAGAACCATTCCATTTCACCCCTCCATGGTTGCCGTATGACTGCTCTGCATCGCGCGCGAAAACATTTTCAGTTTCGTATCGAGTTTCATCCCGGAAAATCTCCGCTATCTTAATCGAAGCGGGAGGGCGTGTCTCTATCGAAGAGCGCACATTGCCCGTTAAGTTCGAAAAAAGTCATTGTGTTCCTAAATCCAATATACTATCGGGTATTTTTATGGGACGAGAAGAAAGAAAATCCTGTTTCGAAGCGGTTGACATCTATCCGGTCACCTGTGAGCGGCTTTCCAACGGCCGCTCCGACCTCGAAGTCCTCGATGGCCTCATCAAAGGCGGGGCGCGCATTGTTCAGCTCAGGGAAAAAGATATCTGCGAGAGGGATTTTTTCCGGTTGGCCGAAATATTCAGACAGCGCACGGCAAAGGCCGGCATGCTGCTCGTCATAAACGACCGGGTTGATGTGGCCGTTGCCGCCGGCGCGGACGGAGTACACCTCGGACAGGAGGATTTTCCGCTCCCGGCAGCAAGAAAGATCGCCCCCGAGCTGCTTATCGGCGCATCCTCGCACAACCTCGAGGAGGCCCTCCGTGCCCAGGATGAAGGCGCCGACTACGTCAATATCGGTCCGATCTTTCCTACGGGAACCAAGGATGGCGTGGAGCGCTTCCTCGGTCCGGGAGCGATCGCCCAAATAGCCCCCCGTCTTCGAATCCCGTTTACCGTAATGGGCGGTATAAAGGAATCCAACATAAAGCAGGTCCTGGAGATGGGGGCAACAAAGGTCGCCGTGGTGACGGCGATCACACAGGCGGCCGATATAGCGGAAGCCGTGAGGTGTTTTCGAAGAATAATCAAAGGAGGGTAACCTTTTTGGGCGCGACCGGAACCACAAGAATTTGAGGCGAAAGTTATGCTTGACGTAACGCTGAGGTGAATGATGGGACGCAGCGCCATACATCCAGGCGAACATCTCGCCGAACAGCTTGAAGAACTGGACATGAGCGCGGCTGAACTGGCCCGTCAGCTCAAAGTGCCAACAAACCGCATCACGGAAATCCTCAAAGGGCAGCGCGCCGTAACGGGCGACACGGCCCTGCGCCTCGGTCATTTCTTCGGGACGAGCGCAGAGTTTTGGATGAACCTGCAGAAGATCTACGAGCTTCGCCTCGCCGAGACAAAATCCGGAGAAACGATCAGGAACCTGCCGACTCTTGCCAAGGCAATGAAAAAGCATGGCGGGGAATTGCAGCCGCAGCCAAGGTGACAAAGCACTTGGGGCAGACGGTTGACATGGTAGGACTTCACTGTGGTCATGAAAACATCTGATCCGATCCTTTCTCAATTCCGCGCGGCGCTCGACGAGATTTACGGCAACCGCATAGATCGCGTGGCGGTCTTCTGGGGAAATGGTGATTTTGCGCCTTGATTTTTCCAGCCGCAGCTTTATATTAATTAGCACTCAGTCAAAAAGAGTGCTAGTATGTGCTTTCGATCGGGTACCTTGTTAATTCACCAATAAAATCAAGGAGTGCAGCAGAATGGCATACAGACCGCTTCACGACAAAGTCATCGTTAAACGTGTTGAGGAACAGGAAAAGAGCGTTGGAGGCATAATCATTCCCGATACGGCCAAAGAAAAGCCCCAACAGGGCAAGGTGATCGCCGTCGGGACTGGAATCCTTACCAAAGACGGCAAAACCATACCGTTGCAGGTAAAGCCGGGCGACCTGGTGCTCTTCAGCAAGTACGGCGGCACGGAAATCAAGCTCTTAGATGAAGATTACCTTGTGATGCGTGAAGACGACATCCTTGGTATTCTCGAATAATAGGCGCAAAGGCAAAGGAGGATCGAAAAGATGCCGGCCAAAGAAATCAAATACGACACACAGGCAAGAGAAAGGTTGTTGAAGGGCGTTGACACCTTGGCCAATGCGGTCAAAATCACCCTCGGTCCCAGGGGGCGCAACGTGGTGCTGGAAAAATCCTGGGGATCGCCCAATATCACCAAGGACGGCGTAACGGTGGCCAAGGAGATCGAACTGGAGGACAGGATCGAGAACATGGGCGCTCAGATGGTCAAGGAGGTGGCGAGCAAGACCTCGGACGTCGCAGGCGATGGGACAACTACCGCCACGATCCTTGCGCAGTCCATCTTCCGCGAAGGCGCAAAGCTGGTGACAGCGGGGCACAACCCGATGGCCCTCAAACGCGGAATCGAAAAATCGGTCGCGGCCGTCGTCGATGAACTGAAAAAGCTCAGCAAACCGATCAAGGACCAGAAAGAGATTGCCCAGGTCGGTAAGATAAGCGCCAACAACGACGCCACGATCGGGGATATTATTGCCGAAGCCATGAACAAGGTGGGCAAGGAAGGCGTGATCACGGTCGA
>JBEKQE010000085.1:0-21403 GCA_049520035.1 Syntrophobacteraceae bacterium
GTCGATCCCATAGCACATTGTCTCGCATCCGGCTTTGCGCATCAAATTCAAAAGGTCTTTATCGACCGTATCCAGCCTGGAGATGCAATACCAGGGAAGGTGGTTCAGGCCGGCGTCTATCAGGCCCCAGCAGAACTGCTCCGCAAAGCCCCTTTTGGCGGTAAACTGATCAAAAGCGAGCAGGAAGCACTCGGCGCCAAAATTTTCGGCCAGGTTTTTCATTTCCCTGATGATCCGGTCTGTTGAAAATGTGCGCACCCTTCGTTTCCACATAATCGATTGAGAGCAATAGACACACCGGTGCGGACATCCCCGGCCGACCTCGAGAATGGCAACCGAGCGCCTGATGCCGCAGACGTCCCGGTATTCATGAAGCGGGGGTACGAACGTATAGTCGCTTACAGGCAGAGAGTCGAGCTTTTCGATCAGTTCCCTGTCCGGATTTCGGACTACCTGGTCCGACATGCGGAAGGTTATTCCATCTATCGAGCCCAAAGGGACCTGCCCTTCGAAAGCCCGGACCAACTGGGGGAAGGTCGTTTCTCCTTCGCCGCGAACGACTGCGTCGATGAATGGAAACCGCAAAAGGGTAAGCTCATCTACACATGAAGCGTTATGGCCGCCAAAAACTATTTTCAGCACCGGGTTTAATTTCTTCAGTTCCTCAGCAATCCTTACGGCTGGAGGGTAGGTGGTGCACTGGACTGAAAAAGCTGCCAGATCGGGTCCGAACTGCATGATATGCCTGGCGCATTCCCTGTAGATGTGTCTGTCCATGGGAAGCACTTTCCGGCGAATATCGAGCGGAAAGTCGAATATTCTTACGCAGTGAGGGGAAGATCTCAGAACGGTGGCAAGATTTATGAGCCCTAATGGAGGCAAATTGTACATCGGTTCGAAATAGAAGGGCGGAAAAACGAGAGCTATATTCATTCGGCTGTTATAACTTGAAATGCGGTAGATTATGCGGCGACTTGTCCCACAGTGCTTTATGTATGTGGAACCGGCGCCCAACCTGTCGGGCTAAAAAAAGTGAAAGCCAGGAGGAGGGAGGGGGGCCTGGCTTTCGGGGAATAGGGTACTTATAGAAACCAACTCTTTGCGATCATAGTTTCCAACCTTTCATGCCGGGAAGCAATAAGGTGGAGACAGTAATCACGGGTAGCGTACTACAGTATTTTTTACATAATGTCAAATAAAATATACGTGATTCTTGGAATTTTGCACTTTTTCTCCAACGAGCATGGATTTTCCTCATGAGCCGGGACATTGTAAATGCTGTTAGAAACCGCAGGTTGATTGCAGCGCACCGAGGAGCTCGCTCGCTTGCCCCGGAAAATACTCTGGCGGCGGCGCGGGTAGCTCTTGAGGCGGGCGCGCGGATGTGGGAGATCGACCTGCGAATGAGCCGGGACGGAGAACTCGTAGTGCTCCACGATCCTGACCTGAAGCGAACATCGGACGCGCAGGGCAAATTTCCGGACCGAAGTCCCTGGCTCGTTGACGATTTCACTCTTGGTGAACTCAAATCCCTGGATTTTGGCTCCTGGTTCGCCAAAGCCGATCCTTTCGGGCAAATCGCGGCAGGGGAAATTTCGCCATCGGAGGCGGCCAAGTATTCAGGCCAACCGGCGGTGACCCTTGAGGAGGCCATCCTGTTCACGATTCACAACGATTGTCTGCTGAACGTAGAGCTTAAAGATTTGTCGGGACGGCCCGGCCATGAGTCGATAGTGGAAAAAGTTTGCAGCCTGGTCCGATCGCTGGAGGCGGCTGAAAAAGTCCTTATTTCCTCCTTCAACCATTATTATCTTGCGCTCATCAGAAGATTGGACAGGAATATAAGGACTGGAGTTCTTGTGAATAGTTTTCAAGCCGATCCGGTCGGATTGATGCTGGAACTTGATGCTTTTACCTTTAATCCAGGGTTGCGCGCCTTTTGGCCGCGGCAAATTCGCGGATTGAAGCAAAAGGGTTTCGGCGTGCTTGTCTGGGCCGTAAACAATCCCTGGCTGGCAGAAGCGTTTTTTGCCATGGGGGCGGACGGAATTTTTACAGATTTTCCTCAGAGATTTTCGCGAAGATGAGCTTCAAAATGTCGGTTATCTTATCCGCCGGGCTGAAGTTTGTTCTTGCGGGCAAGCCGGTGAGCGCATATAGACACCATTATCGAGGCTGACTTAGAACTCCCGGCGTGGCCTGTGCGCTGAGTCGTTGGGGGCGTATCCAAATCTGAAATCAGTTTGGGAGAAGCATTATGAAGATAATCACACTTAGCGTATCGGGATATCGCTCGCTTGCTGACGTTATCTGGGCACCGGGGGACCTGAACGTGTTGATAGGCCCTAATGGCGCGGGCAAGTCAAATTTACTCCGTTTGTTGGAACTTATTTCTATTTCAGCGCAGGGCCGGCTCGGCAAATACATTCAGAACATGGGAGGGATGGAACCCCTCGTCTGGGACGGCCTGGCCGAGTTCATAAAGTTCATGTTCAAGGCGTCACCCGTGGACAAAACCAGGAGCGTTCAAAGAGATAGCTTGACATATATTCTCGAGATGGATCGACTGGGCAAGAGCAGTGCGTACCGTATCGGACATGAACTCCTGGCTAATTATCATAGGGTAGAAACCGGCGAAAGGGAGGGGCCGTTAATATTGCTTGAGAGGCAGGGACTCAATGCCAGGGTTCTTGATGAGAATGAAAGGGCTCTCATTGCCTCTGAGGAATCAATGAGCGAAGAGGAGACGCTGCTTTCCGTGGCTACCGGTCCGTTCATAGAGAATAGAGATATTCCGCCCTTTCAGGCGCAAGTCGCCTCATGGTCTGTGTATCACGACCTGCACGTCAATCGGGATGCTCCAATCCGCCAAGCCGCAGTAACTCGAACGGAGAAAAGGGTTGACCCTGACGGGCAAAACCTCATTCCGGTCCTTCACACACTTTACACCGGAGATCGAGATTTCAAGAAGGACATAGACTCGGCCATGCGCGCCGCGTTTGGCGATGACTATGAAGAACTGGTATTTGCTCCAGCCGCGGATCAAAGAATTCAGCTTCGTGTCCAATGGAAATCCCTGCGGAGAGCGCAAACGGCTGCCGACCTTTCCGATGGAACACTGCGATTCCTTTTTCTCCTCACAGTCCTTGCATCTCCTATGCTCGCGCCCGTCATTGCAATCGATGAACCTGAGACGGGCCTGCATCCGTCCATGCTGCCTATCGTGGCGGAATACGCAGTTGACGCCTCACAAAGGGCCCAGGTTATCTTGACGACGCACTCCCCTCAATTTCTCAATGCCTTTGGCGATACGATACCTGTCACGACTGTAACGGAGTGCTCAGACGGGGCAACCCAGCTCAGAACTCTCGACGGGGATGCCCTGAAGGAATGGTTAAAAGAGTATTCGCTTGGGTCCCTGTTTCTGTCCAGTGAGTTGGAGGAGATGGAATGAAATTCGTCCTCTTCGTTGAGGGTTACACGGAGAAAAAGGCTCTTCCGGGTTTCTTCAAGCGATGGCTCGATCCCAAGCTCAATCAGCGAGTTGGCATACAGGTTGTACGCTTTGACGGGTGGTCCGAACTACTCAAGGACTCGCCTGTTAAGGCCGGAATGTACATACAGAAGAAAGATGTTATCGCTGTGATTGCGCTTCTGGACCTTTATGGACCTGCGATTTACAGCAATACAAGTAAAGGCGCCTGCGAATGCTACGATGAAGCAAAGAGAGAGATTGAGGCCAAAGTTTGCTGTGAAGGATTCCGCCAGTTCTTTGCAGTTCATGAAACGGAGGCCTGGCTCCTCAGCGATCCGGGTATCTTCCCGCCGGATATTAGATCGGCGTTCCCTCCCAAAGTGCAGAATCCTGAGGATGTCAATTTCGATCAGCCTCCATCCAAGCTATTGGATGCCATTTATAGACAGAAGACTGGACGGACTTATAAGAAGGTGACGCATGGGAAAGAGTTCTTCGATAAGCTAAATCCTGACGTGGCCTACGGGAAATGTCCACATTTAAAGGACCTCCTGGACGAAATGCTCAGAATGGCAAAAGAGAAGGGCCATGAGGCATAGACTGCCGGTCCCCCAGGTGAGTTGCAAAGAAAAGTATATACTGGAGACACGTCAAAAGCTCCGAATTTTGATACTGACAGCCCTGCCTCAGGAATACTCTCCTCTAAAAAAGCTTTTTCCTTCCTGGCGTCTTGTGAGAAAGAGGCCCACGAAGAAGTTCGCCTTCAAACTGCCCGGCAAAGAGGTCATCCTGATCGAATGCGGCATGGGAGCAAAATCGGCCCAAAAAGCGCTTGGAGTCGAACTGGCGGGGTCCACCCCCGATCTTCTTATATTTTTCGGTTTTGCAGGAGGCCTTCATCCGGACCTGCAGACCGGGGTTGTCTGTTTTGCCGTGAGCGTGCGTGCAATGTTTTCCGAAGAGGTTTTCCAATTCCGGGTCCCGGATGCGCTCTCCGATTTCCTGGTCCAAAATCATATCAGACCGGTCCTGACGCTTAGCGCCGAAACTTCCGGCGATAAGCAGGCCCTGTCTGCTCTTGCCTCTGGACAAACGGCTGTTTTGGACATGGAAACCGCAACAGTGGCCGAAATAGCCCGGCATAATAAAATACCCTTCATTTGCTTCAGGGCCGTAAGCGATCCCATCGGCCATAATCTTGGGTTCAATTTGAGCGATATTTCCGACGAGCGCGGGAAGATAAGGCTAACCGGCGTACTTTTTACAGTAATGAGAAAGCCTGCTACCTTGAGAGCGTTTTACCTTTCATGGCGCAATTCCAGGCTGGCGGCGAGGAATCTGTGCGGGTCAGTCGCCGCTTTTCTGGGGATTCCAGCCCCTTTGCTGGGCGAGATTGCGGGTCAAATCAAGATCGAGCGGCAGTGAGCGGGAATCCCCGGACGTTGAGGAATGCCGGGACAAGTAAACATATACCGCTTCATCGGAAATGTTTGAATTCTTATAGAACGTGAAGAATATTATCGGTACGAGCAGCACTGACAACAGGAGCAGGTCCACCAGGCCGAGCAGCATCTCGCCAATGTAAAAAGTAACTGCAATATTGAACAAAAGGACCGAGAAGTAAAGCGCCGGTCCGAGCAGCCTCATCCAGGATGAGCGGCCGGCGGACAAGTGGAGTTTTGAATCAAGAGAAGGCATCCGTTCCAGTGCTTGCAGGGCCCCCGTCAGGACAACCCCGGTGAACAGCCACCCTCCAAAATTGCTTATCGGGATTCCAAAGTAGAACCCTTCATGACGGTATCCGTAAATCTGCCCGAGAAACCACCTTGCTCCCTGAAGGGCGACCGGATCGATAACTATGTCGAGCAGGACGAAAAGGAATGTCCCAAGAATCAGCGTCTGCCACGAGCGCCGTATTCGAGGTGTTTCGAGCGTGATCAGATTCCCGGACCAAAGGGTTACCGGGCTCATAAGAAAAACGGCCAGCGAGTAGCTGCAATAGGAAAGGAAAACATAAGAGAGGGAATCCATGAATGGAACCCCAAAAACCCATAGTTCCCTGTGCGCGGTGCTCTGTATGTAGAAATAATCCCCGTATGGAAACCCCCAGTGAATCGACGAAAATTCAGAAACCCATGCGAGACCGTAGCCGAGCGGAATATAGGCCAGCGTCCTTTTCCAGCCGATATGCCGCCAGCCGGCGACAAAGTATACGGCAAGAAAAGCAAAAACATAGGGGCGAAGGAGGATGGTTCCCCGGAGGAGTCTTAGCAGCTCATACATTCAGGTTCCACTTGAGCATCAGAAAGAGGTCCTTCAAACCCATCTGACGCACGATAGTGGGTTCGAACCCGCAGTGGACCATACACTGGGAGCACCTGGGGTCAGCGCCCGATACGTAATGGTCCCAATCGGTGCGATCCATCAGTTCGGCAAAAGTGCGGTAATGAGTATCCGTTATAAGGTAACATGGGGATTTCCAGCCCTGTGAGTTGCGTGTTGGATTTCCCCAGGGCGTGCACTTAAGAGATCTTTTTCCGGATACAAATTCAAGGTACAGCGGATTGCTGATTATCGGGAAATCCCGCTCCCAGGAGCTAATCTCGCGGAATTTCTTCACGATTTCACTTCTGGTTAGAAAAACGTCCCGAACGACCTCTTCGTAGCTAAAACCAGGAGCGACAAGAATACCGTCGACTCCGGCCTTTGTGAGCTGCTGGAAAAGCTTGGCAATATCAATGACCGAAGAATCGCGGTAAACAGTAGTATTGGTGCTTATACGGAAACCTTTGGCTTTGGCGGCTTTCACCCCGGCAAGGGCCTTGCTGAATCCTCCCGGCTTTCCAATTATGGTGTCGTGAACATGCTCGGTCCCATCGAAATGGACGTTCCACGTGAAGCGCTGGTTCGGCCTGAAAAGTGATAACGATTCCTCGAGTAGCAGGCCATTTGTGCAAAAATAGATATGCCTGCCTCGTCCGAGCGTTTCCTCGACGAGTTGTGGGACTTGAGAGTAAAGAAGTGGTTCTCCCCCGGTAATGGTGACTACGGGCGTCCCTGCTTCTTCGATTGAGGTTATGCAATCTTCAAGCGACATTTCCTGTGAAAGGCTGTCATGATACTCCCGAATCCTGCCGCAGCCGGCGCAGGTCAAATTGCATCGGTGAGTCGGTTCGAGCATCAAAACGAGGGGAAACCGCTCGACTCCACGCAGTTTCTTCCCGACAAGGTAGCTTGTCATCGAAACGTAAAGACTACTTGGAAAACGCATCAAGACCTCGATTCTCAAAAGCGGGAACTCGAACAGTTCTTTGCTTGCTTATGCTGCTCCCGGTTGCCGCTACCGCTTTTCAAAGATTTTCGCTTCCTGCTCCCCGCTCCCCGCTACCGCTTTTACTAACGTATCCGTTTTGTCTAAACCAGGTGATTGCGTCGGACAGGGCCGTCTCGACAGGCGTCTGTGGCAACCCCAACTCCCGTATCGCCTTGGAGGGGTCGAAAAACATGCGTTTTGCCGCCATTTTTACCCCTTCGTACGGGACCAGCGGCTCACGCCCGGTAACCAACGAGACTAGATGGAGAATTCCGGCAAGCCACAATACCGGGGTATAGGGGAGTTTTACCCTGGGCGCGCGAACTCTGGAAATCTCTTCCAGCATTGCAAAGATTTCCGCCAGTGTGAGATTACGGTTGCCCAGGATGTACTTTTCTCCAATCTTGCCCTTCTCCAAAGCCAGCCTGTGCCCTTCGGCAACGTCCCTCACATCGACAAGATTAAGACCCGTATCAAGATAAGCGGGCATTTTTCTGTTTAGAAAATCGACAATAATTTTGCCGGTCGGCGTCGGTTTGTGGTCTCCAGGGCCTACCGGCGTGCTTGGGTGTACGAACACCAAAGGCAAGCCTTTCTCGATGAATTTCTCAGCCTCCCGCTCGGCCAGGAACTTCGATCTCTTATAGTGTCCGACCATGTCATCGAGGCAGACTGGAGTGTTCTCATCGGCTGGAGTTCCGTCCGAAACAAGCCCGAGCGCTCCTACGCTGCTTGTATGCACCACCCGCCTGACTCCGCTCGCCAACGCAGCCTGCATGACGTTGACCGTACCGGTTACATTGCTCTCGTAAATGTCGCGCGGGTTGCGAGCCCATAACCTGTAATCGGCTGCGACGTGAAAAACCGCCTCAGCCCCCGACATAGCGCTCATTACCTCATCGGGATTGCGAATGTCGCCGATCTGCCATTCGACGCCGGGCAGGTCGCTGTATTTAGCCGATTGCCTGCGGCAAAGCGCCCTCAGGCTCCATCCCTTGCGAATCAAGGCCGCTGCAACGTGATGTCCAACGAACCCCGTTGCTCCAGTTATAAAGGCTGCAGGCATCTTATCCCTCTTATGCTCCGGTCTTTCGACCAGCTTTTCTATAACAAAACGAAGCGCAATTGGAAACCCAAAGATAAAAAGAGGGGGGCGTAGAGAAATACGGACGCGGAGAGACGGTGATATGGAGTGTACGAAATACACAATGTTACATGGTACTAGCCTGGCCGTGTAAACCGGAGTTCAGGGCTGTTAAGCATATAACCGTGCAATTCCTCCAGGTCGGTAGTTTCCAGGCGGTAAATGATCCCCTCCCATCTGTCCCTTATCCCTCCCTGTTCCGGGGTGCGGTCATTGAACAGGAAGCGGATATTCGAACAGGGGGCCAATGCAATTTCTTTAATCTCATGGAGCTTATTACAGAGCGCCTCCGCAAATATCGCCATTGAGCTGTTTATCACTTGCAGCGGCACACCACTCTCAAGAGCTTTATCCAGATGCGCTCTGAAGCGGGTGAGGCATTGCGGAAGCATCGCCAGGAGCGGAGTTGTCCAATCCGTAAACGACCCGGTGGTCTCGATTATGATGAGACGTGAGGGTATAGACCTGGAATTAAATTGGATCACTTCATCGCCGTCATCGTAGAAAATCTTGCCGGTACGCGGGCTCGCTCTGCCGAGTACGAGTGTGAAAGTTGCCGCGCCGCCGAGCAGACCGGACAGACTCTTTATGAAATTAGGGTTCCTGTAGCAGGAGATCGGAATCTTGTCGGTGACAACACCCGAAATATACTGCCGCTCAAAGAAAAAAGCCGGGATCAGCCCCAATCCGGGGACCCGCTCATCCAGCCTTATCTCGCTGTACGAAAGGATGGGAAACCCCAGTTGAGCTGCGGCATGCAGTCTGTCGAAAATATAGTTGCGGTACTTAATTGTCTCGGTAACAGCCTGTTCCAGGGGAATGCCCATCTTTATGCGGTGAATGACGTCCCATTTCATGAGCCGCAAAATACGTATTGAATCCTGTCCGTCTCGGGTCGTCATTACTACCAGATAGACTTCTCTTTCCTCTCCCGAAGCCTCTCTTGAGCTCTGCGACTCCTCTATGCGCCCGACATTAATTGAGATGAGTCCGCCTGACTTTTCCCAAAAATGCGAGATCAAACCCTGGACGCGATTATGCACCTCGGCGTCTAACCTGAGTTCATCACCAACGATAGACGCTCCGGGCAGCCATTTCACATTTAGATGAAATTCGGGGCTGAGGTCGAGCGCCCATTCTTCGATCTCTTCTTCGTTGATATCGAAAAGGCGGCAGAACATGGTCGTTCGCCACACGGGGTTACGACAATCGTCCACCATCAGTTCGGTGCCGGCCGATTGAGCGAAATGAGAGGCGAAACGGTCAAACGCTCCTTGAACTTTCTCTGTGCTGTCAGAGGTGGGGAGGACTTTGAGCAGACTGACAACTTTCTCGAGATCTGCGAAATCCAAACTGATGTCCGCAGGCAGAAAAAAGCTCAATTCACGGACGCCCAAGCTATTTTCGCGTTGGAAAAGGTTTAGGACCTCCCTGAGCCGAGCGAGGGCCTCTGAGCGGTCCTGCTCGAGCAGCGCTCTGATGCGGATGAATTCATCGTAAGTGAGGAACCTGCCCCCGGTTGGCGCATTATAATAGACGGTCAATCCTGTGCTCACCTGCACTTTGCTTGCTTGCACGTGACAGCAAACTTCCTCTATGGATCTTGGGGTCGGAGACATTCGCCAGCTTTCACCTCTTAGGCGCAATTGCCTTCTTATCTCCGGAATATGCAACCCGGTGAACTGAATTCGCTCTCGGGGGAAGAAGAACTGCAGTATTTGGTCCGCAGCAAAAATGTGTTCCATATCGGATGGATCGGATCGAACCAGGATCAGAGCATCGCGAATGAACAGCGACACCGCATCCTGGTAAATATCGAGTTCACACTTCTCGATTTCACGCAAATCTTTTTCAGGCGATCTCCGCTTGAGAAGTTCGAGCATAATCGAAGCGTGGTATGCATGAATGCCCCGGACGCTAACTATGGTGCGATATTTTGGAAATACTGATGCAATCGGACTCAGCAGGTCCCCTTTTTCGTCTCTCGCGAAAAAATCGGGACCGATAAAAGTTATGCCCATTTTTTCGCGCGGTGCCAGTGGTCCTGCAAGTACCATGTTTTCGGGCAAAAAGGTCATACACACCGTCTAATCTGAAAAATACGGCCTTCTATAATGCTCCCGGGGTGCAAAGTATCACGGAATCCATATATTTTGTATAGCACAAACTCTTGAGGCAAGGTATTTATCATAATTGAGTAATTTTTTTCTCATCTATGCCTTGGCTCCATATCAGGAGGAAAAGTGAAATGCGCCGATTCAAAATCTTTTCAATTGTGATGCTTTTACTGACTGCGATCGGATTATTCAGCCGGCCTGTTTTGGCTCAAACTTATATTAGACTGGGGGTCTATCTGCCAATGACGGGCGGCGTGGCCGCCTATGGCAAAATGACGTGGTCGGGTATACAGATCGCGAACTATATGGAACCCGAAGTTTTGGGAAAAAAGATAGATCTCGTACTCCTGGATACAAAAAGCGAGCAGATCGAAGCATCCAACGCAGTCTCCCTGCTTGTCGAGATGAAAATTGCGGGCATAATAGGCGAAGCTATCAGCGCCAATACCATGGCAGGCAATCCCATCTCGGAGAAGGCCCATATCCCGAGCGTCAGTCCCACGGCGACAAACCCGCTTGTCACTCAGGGCAAAACATACGCCTTTCGGGCCTGTTTCATCGACCCGTTTCAGGGTGAGGTCGCCGCAAGGTTTGTTAAAAACGACCTCAAAGCCAGGACCGCCGCTCTTATAATCGATCACTCCCAGGACTACAGTGTGGGATTGGGAAACTTCTTTGCAAAAGAGTTCGAGAAGCTTGGCGGCAAGATCGTTTCCAAAACATTCATTCAGACCGGTGACCAGGATTTCTCCGCTCAGCTTTCTTCGATCCAGGCAAGCAAACCCGACCTGATTTATGCCCCTATCTATTATACCGAGGACGCATTGCTGGCTAGACAGGCTCGAGATTTGGGGATCAATACACCCATTGTGACCGGCGACGGCGCTCAGGTTGACCAATTGATCCAGATAGGGGGCAAGGCCGTCGAGGGGATGTACTTTACCGGCCATTTTCACAAGGATGCCGCAACGACTGACCGCGCAAAAGAATTTGCCAGGCTCTTCGAGGCCAAATACAAAGAGGAAATAAACGCTTACTCCGCGCTTGGGGCCGATTCCTATTTCCTTCTGGTTGACGCGATAAAAAGGGCCGATTCCACAGAAGGACCAAAGGTCCGGGACGCGCTTGCCGGCACTATGGATTTCAAGGGGGTTTCCGGTACTCTGACAATGGGACCTGATGGAAACCCAATAAAAAGCATGGTTATCAACAAGGTCGAGAACGGGAAATTCGTCTATGTCGCCACGGTAACTCCATGAAGGTGCACTAACAGGTCCAGCCAAATTCTTGTGCAAAAAGACTGTGATAGGTACGGAATGCAGTTATTGATAGGTTTTTCGGATACGGCGCAATGCCAAATGTGCTATATTGCGCCCGTCTCGAAGAGTTAATCCCCAAGTTAGTCTCAATATTGGCTAACGAGTCGGTGATTCTTTTCTTCGGCCTGGAGAAAAAGCCCACTTTATAACTGTGTCCAGATTCGCAGATTCATTCGCTGCTGACCGCTCAAATCCAAATCCTGAGGCTGCACTTATGGCCGATTCCGCCTGTTTTCGCGGCTCTATTCTTTCTATAATGAGGCTGCAGAGCGCAAACGAGCCCGGCGAGGTTCCTTCCAAACCTCGTTTGAGATCGGGACGGCCAGCATCCATGAAGAGAATTGTCCTTCTGTTTCTGCTGCTTGTGGTTTTCCAATGTTGGCAGGTAGGTTTCTCGATCACGTCCGATGTCCCGGTTGGCCGCTTGATCAATCCTCAGGGATCTGTCGCCGTTCTTGCCGCAGGTAAGGCTTCCTGGGAGGAGGCAAAGAGCGGCAGGGACCTTTTTGCCGGAGATTCGGTAAAAACCGGGCAGGATTCCCGGGTTTCGATTCTGTGTATCGACGAGACACAGCTCAAATTGAATGAAAATACCGTTGTAGTCCTTAAGGGCAGTGTGCCTTCCGCGCGAATGGGGGTCGCCGTTCCCGCAACGCAAAAAGAGTTGGGCAGCAGTCTCTACGAAGTGCCTGCAGGAGAAATCTGGCTGCGCAACAAAAACGAAAAAGCTCGCTTCGAGGTCAAAACTCCTGCTGTGACGGCGGCAATTCGCGGAACTGAATTCAATCTGAAAGTGGATCGAGCCGGTGCAACTTCCCTCGTCCTTCTGGATGGCAGATTAACTCTGGCCAATCCTCAGGGGCAGATAGATCTGGACCCGGGGGAAGAAGGCATTGCCGAGGTCGGCCGGGCGCCGGTCAAAAGAGTGGTCCTGCAACCGAAGGACGCCGTTCAGTGGTCGCTCTATTATCCGGGAATCTTCAGCTACCGCGATATTCCCCTTGGCGCGCAGGCGGCAGGGCCGCAGCAGGGATCGCCACTCAAACCTTCGGCGGCGGCTGAACCTCCCATGCTTCTCAATGCCCAAGCCTCTTATGATCGTGGAGACCTGGACGGCAGCGAGCGGGAGGCCAATGAAGCGCTGGCCCGAGACCCTGAAAATGGCGAGGCCCTTGTGATCCTTGGCTGGATATCTCTGCAGAGGCAGGACCCGCAAAAGGCCACGGCGTATTTCGAAAGAGCCCGAAAGCGCAATGCCCCGCCGGGATTGACCGTATCCGGGCTGGCCCTGGCCGGCTACCGCACAGGCGATGCCGTAGGGGCCTATAAGCTTATGACCGCAGAGTTGAAAAAGGGGCCTCCTTCTTCCCTCACGCTGGTTATGTCGGGCTATTTTTCAATGCTCGCAGGAAAAATAGACGAAGCGAAGGCGCTTCTAACGGACAGCCGTATCAGCCGGCGGGAATCGGCGATTGCGCATTCGCTGCTGAGCCAGATATACCTCATCCAGAACAGCAAGGAGCAAGCATCCAGCGAGGCGGCAACCGCCATGCAGGTGAATGGTGAGTCGCCGATGGTGCGAATGACGGCCGCTTTGGTCAAGATATCCTATTTTGACTTGCCTGAGGCCAAAAGACTTCTGGAACAGTCCCTTGCCGCCGACCCCCATTTCCTGGAGGCATACGTCTACCTCGCCAGGCTTTGGCTGGGCGCCGGTTACCTGGACCGGGCATGGCAGATTATCAGCAAGGCGCTCGAGATTTCAAAAACGGACAGCGAGGTTTTAAGCCTTGCTGGATTCATCCGCCTGGGCTACAGGGATTATGATAGGGCATCCAAGCTGTTCACAGAGGCTGTGAAGAATAATCCGGGGTTTGGAGAACCTCACATTGGTCTTGCCATTATTGCGTTCCGGAATCGAAATTTCAGCCAGGGTCTGACGGAAATGCTCACGGCGACGCTGCTCGAGCCCAGGGTGTCGCTTTACCAGAGCAGCCTTGGAAAGGCGCTTTATCAAACGAGGTCTTTCGATAAGGCGCTCGAAGTCTACGATTACGCCAAGACCCTCGATCCCAACGATCCTACCCCGTATCTCTACAAGGGAATTGCCCTCTCCGACCTGTATCGTCCCGGAGAGGCAATACAGGAAATCAACAAATCGATAGAACTAAACGACAACAGGGCGGTTTTTCGGTCGAGACTTATGCTGGACAGTGACCTTGCCGTAAGGAACACCGACCTGGCACGCTCCTACAGCCAGCTTGGACTGGGGGACTGGTCTTTCAGCAAAGCCCTTACGGCGGTGAAAGACGATCCGATGAATCCTTCGGCCCACCTTTTTCTCAGCTCCGCCTTTGCGTCCACGCGTCAGAACGTAGGCGCCTCCGGTTCCGAACTTCTTCTCTACGAGCTGCTCGCTCCGGCGAATGAAAACACCTTCATTGCGGCCACCAGCTACACGACCGACTACACGCCGATGTTCGAAATGCCGTATGCGAGGGTTCAGGCTAACGCCGGCGTCGGCACCTGGGCCGACCACGAGGCCCCGATTCAGAGCCACTCGATCGAAATTTTCGGCGGGATGCCGGGATTGGCGGTGGATGCTTACGGAGCATATCAGGACGACCCAGGATTCAGGAAGATCAATGACGACACGAAAAACTTTTTCGGGTTCACTCAGGCAAAATACGAACCTACAATCAAGGATTCTTTTTACGCTAATTATACCTATAATAAAGTTCTGTGGGGAGATACCGGCAACCCGGATGATTTTTCGTATAAGAATGACCCGAACCTGCGGAACACAACCAATAACGACTTTGTCGAGGCGGGATACATCCACCGTTTTTCACCTGAGGCTGTTTTTATTGGGTACTTCCACTGGGGGAACCAAGACTGGCTGACCAGGGATTCCTATTCTTACCTTATTTCAGGTTACCCCACTTTAGAAAATACCTATCGCAACGCAATCCAGGATTTCAATAATGTGCAACTCCAGCAACAGCTCAAGGTTGGCGATCATACATTCATAGCCGGGTTTGATTATTTTACCGGCTATCTCGATTATTACTATCGAGATTCATATGTTGTTTTTGACCCCTTGTTTCCTTACAATATTATCTACAAGTACAGTTTTATCAACCAGTACAATCCACCCGATCGCGTGACCTCCATCTATGTACGCGACTACTGGCGTATCTGCCCGCAGCTCCTTGTGGAGTTGGGCATTTCGGGGGACTCAGTCTCAAGCTACCGTTTCGATTTTTCCAATCCCATATCTTCGACTACCGCCAATCCTTTGGTGGGCATCGATTATGAAATCGATAAATCAAATACTCTGCGTCTTGCTTACCAGGGCTACGTCAACGGCCACTCTCTTTTAAGCAGCAGTTTAGCTCCTTCTGAAGTGGCCGGGTTTCCATCACAGGTCAATGCCGATGATGGCTCGAAAGTAAAGGAGTTGGGCTTTGCATGGGAGTCTCAGTGGGACCCCAAAACCTTCACTGTTTTCCGCCTGACGGCCCATCGCATCGACAATCCCCAATACGATGTGTCCTCCAACTTAATCGATTCACGAACCGAGCGCTTCCAGGGCTCGTTTAGCGTTAACCGCCTGTTGACCTCATCGCTTGGCCTCTCGGCCGGTATCGCCGGAAAACTGGTGTCCCTGGAGGCTCCCCCAAACACCTTTCTCACGGGCGATTTCAACGAGATAGCCGGGGCCGTAGCGCTCTCGTACCAGCACCCCAGGGGCTGGTTTGCATCGATAAGAGATACCGTGGTGAGCCAGGACCTTGGCGGGCTGAGCGATAAGAGCGCTGCGCAAACACAGGCAGACCTGGGAAATCCTTTCAATCTGGTCGATGTCACCTTCGGCAAATATTTTGACAACAAGCGTGGATATGCTGCCCTGACAATAACCAATATATTCAATCAACATTTCTATTATCAAACTGAACCCGTTGCGCTGTGGAGCTTTTTCCCCGATCGTGCGATAATGTTTTCCGTGGGTCTTTACTTCTGAGCACTGAGTATCACATGAACATCGACTCTTTTCTAAAAACTCGAAACCGGGTTGGGGCTCTTTGGATATTCAGCCTGCTCCTGATGCTCCCGCTTGCGTACTCCTCTCTGATAACGGAACTTGAAAACCGGGTCATTGACAGATTTTTCGATATCAGGGGTACCCAGCCTCCTCCTCCCGGGCTGCTCCTTGTTGCGATCGACGAGCCGTCCTTTCAGGAATTGCGCCTTGTATGGCCCTGGCCGCGAAACTTGCATGCCCGGCTCATCGATCGGCTCTCAGCCGCCGGCGCCCGGCTCATCGTGTTCGACATCCTTTTTGCGGAACCTTCGGACCCGGAAAACGACGCGGCCCTTGCTTCGGCCATAAGGCGTGCGGGCAATGTATTGCTTGCCGAGACGTGCGACTATACAAACGACAGGCTTTTCTCACGGGTTATCAACATACGCCCGCTCGGTCTTTTTGCGGATTCCGCCAGAGGGACGGGGCTTGCCATGATAGAGCCCGACAGTGATGGGGTGGTCAGGCATTTTGAGATGCAATTCCATGGAGCGCCAACCCTGCCTGCCTCCGCGCTTCATGCGGCGGGCAGGCTCGATTTGCCGGCCGGGTCATCCGGTTTGATAAAATTCGTCGGTCCTGCCAGGAGTATCGACACGCTTTCCTACGCCCAGATACTCGATGAGGAGCACCCGGTCCCGGCGGAGCGAATCCGGGACCGCATGGTACTGGTCGGCCGCCAACTGCAGGCCTCTCCCGCGCCGATGGACCAGCCCGATCTTTTCCCTACACCTTTCTTTGAAAGTACAGGCCTTTACACCAGCGGCGTCGAGATACACGCCAACATCATACACAATCTTCTAACCGGCCAATGGGTGAGGGAAATCCCCGCCACAGTGAAGCTCATCGCGTGCTTCGGGTATTTCTTGCTTTTTTCCCTTATATTCACAGCGGTCTCTCCATTAAGAGGGCTGATCGCCCTCGGCGTATCGAGCCTGGGCATTACAGCTCTTTCCTACTGGCTTTTTCGCGCTTTGGATTTCTGGGTCCCTCCAATAATTTTTGTTTTCGGAACCGCTTCAATTTACACCGGTAATGTGGTGCTTCAATACCTGGCGGAAGCACATCAGAAAAGATGGCTTCGCGGCGCCTTCAACCGATATGTCTCTCCATCGGTCGTCGAATCCATAGTCAATGACCCGAGTTCCCTGGAACTTGGCGGGCAGGAAGTCCAGGCAACAATTTTTTTTTCCGATCTCGCTAATTTCACCAGCTTTTCCGAACGTCTCCCTCCAAAGGACCTTGTCGCGTTTCTCAACGAATACTTCACTCCGATGACAAACATCATTCTGGAGCATCGCGGAGCGCTGGACAAATTCATAGGAGACGCCATCATGGCATTTTGGGGTGCGCCGCTTCGGCTGGAAAACCATGCTCAATATGCGTGCGACGCAGCTATCAAGATGAAAGAGACCATTGCCGGCTTGCGGGAAGGGTGGCGCCAGCGCGGGTTGCCGCTCCTTGCGGCCCGCATGGGAATACACTCCGGCACGGTTGTGGTCGGCAATGTGGGTTCCAGGGAGCGTTTCAATTACACTGTGCTCGGCGATACCGTGAATCTGGCTTCCAGGCTGGAGGGTGCAAACAAATTCTACGGCACAACTATTTTAATCAGTGAGGATACATTTCAACTCGCCGGCCCTGCGTTTTTAGCGCGAGAGCTTGACTTGATAAGGGTAAAAGGCAGGCAGACCCCCGTGAAGATTTATGAATTGATAGGCAAAGGCGGAGAAAAGGAGCTTCCGTTTCTTGATACCTTTGCAGAAGGTTTGGCAGAATATAAGAATCGGCTATGGGACCGCGCAGAACTGCACTTCGGCTCGATTGCTTCCCATGACCCGCCGTCGAAAACGTATCTGGAACGGTGTCGCCATTACAAAACCGATCCACCCCGGGAGAACTGGGACGGAGTGTTTACTCAGGAAGCCAAGTAGGGTGTCTGCCAAACCTCGTATGACAGACTTGTATACAACCCTTAACTAGGCGGAAGTCATCCGCTTTGGGCGTTCGCGGGAGGCCTTCCGCCCTACGGCTATCATGCGGTGATTCATGAAACCATAATCGCCCTGGTCCCTGTATGGCGAGAAGTCAGTGATTATCCTGACGCCTTCGAATCCGGTCTGGCCGAGCAGTTCGGAGATTTTCCGGGAATCATGGAAGCGGATCGAGTAAGTACGGTCGCGGATCAGGCCTGCTTTTTTGCTGAGAACCATTTCGCGGACGGATACCGTATCGGCCTTCAGTTCACGCCGGCGGCAAACCAGGATGTCTTCACCAATCTCGTGCCAGGCTTCGGGTTTGAAATTGTTCCTTACGGCCTCTCCGTCGGCGAGGTCAATCAAGAGCCAACCTCGAGGGCGCAGCACCCGTTTGGCTTCGATAAGAATTTTCCTGTCAGCCGAAGGTTCGGGCAGATATCCCAGTGAGTTGCCCATAATGAGCGCATGGTCGAAAATTTGGGAGGCGAGCCCGGTGCTCCGCGCATCGGCCACTATGCAATCCATGGGGTAATTATATTGTCTTGCCTGCGATCCGGCGCGGTTGAGCAAAAATTCAGAGTAATCGACCAGGGTGCACCTGGTGAAACCCCGCCGGCTTAGTTCCAGGCTGTGCCGCCCATGCCCCCCGCAGAGGTCCAGTATCCTGTGGGTGAAACGGATCGGAAGCAATTGACAGATAAGGTCCACTTCCCGCTGCGTTATTTCATCATCGCAGACCGAGCGGGCGTCGGTGAGCAGGTAGAACTCATCGAATATCGTTTTCCACCACTCGGGGTCCACTTCGATGGTCATGATGGCTCCGGACTCGCGCCGAAATCAAACAGTCCGTCTGAGGCTATAATTGCAGGACCGCCGCCCCAAGGCTGCATGCGGGCGATTTCAAGTTCTTCTTCTTCAATCCTCACAATGTCATCCAGTTCGCCGGAAAGCCACATTTTCTCCAACGTCAGGCAGTCCGACCACAGAGCATGACCATAAGTATTGAGCGACTGTATCTGACTGGCGCTGATAACCCGTGGACGCAGTGCGACCCTGATGGGCCCCAGCAGATAAGTAAACCGGTGCTCCACGGCCAACATTTCCTGCATTCCGACAACCTCGGACAACTCGCCATAGTTCATCCCCAGGACGGCCTCGTTGATCCGGTTCACCGCATCGCGTATTGTCATATCGGAGCGAAGAACAGCCAACGGCTGAACGCCGCCCCCGCTGCCAACGTTTGTCGGGACTGCGCCATACCGGCCAAGGAAGCCAAATAACCCTGCGGGGCCAACCATGCAGCGGAAGTCCGTTTGACAGCGGTCCAGAACCACGCTTTTTTGCTCCCGGTTCAATATCGGGTTTTCTTCAGCCCACAAGCCCAGAGGGACCTTTTCCTGAACGATGTAGCTTCCCTCCCGCAGCGCAAGGTCGATCGCTTCACGGGCGTCCGGGTTCACTTCACCCACACGCACTCCTTTGCCGGAATAACCCCTTTCAGGCTTGAGGACCAGGTCGCTCCAATGACGATATGTCCACTCGATCAAATCGTCAATCTCCTCGCCCCCGGGCCCAACTGTGCGCCGCGCGCGGAACTGGCGCGTCCAGGGAGTTCGCTTAACGATCTCCGGGTGAAAGCGGCCGCGGTGGATGCCGCCCACAACTTCAAACATACTTTTGACATTTATCGGTTCCGTGCCTCGAGGGTTGATCACGCGCTTTTCTCGCACAGCCTGCAGAAGGGCACTCAGGTCATGTTTGCGGTGAAGACCCAGCAGTACATCGGAATTGAAATCCACGAAAACGATCGATACGGCTTGACCTCTCCAGCAGACTCGTCCATTTTTTAGTTCCAGTTGCCGGGGGCTCATCAGCACGCCGGTGATTCCATCAAACGTGCTGAGGCGCCGGGCCAGATTGATATTTTCGGTTACGTCCTCGAGGGTTTCTTCCTCAGCCACCACTGCAATCAACCCTGGGTTCCTGCCATCGCGGGCCTGGTGGGCTTCGATCAGCATTTTCACGAACCCGTTGACCGGGAACAGCAATGGATGGTCAAAATCCAGGTCGACCCCTATGGGTGTAATGCCGTTGAGGGCTGACCAGACGGCCTTGCCGATGATCTGGGTGATACGCTGATAGTCCCATCCGCCGGGACTGCCGAGGTTCCATTCGGAATGGTACCCCTCAAAATCCTCCATTACATGCACCTCCTCGTTCTTGAGGCGTATCCCGACGCCTGAGCCGTTTCTCGATCAGGTGAAAGGGCAGTTCTCCTCCTTCAAGCAACAACCTGTGGAACCCGTCATGGCCCATTTTACCTGCATAAGCTTCTCTTAGCCGCAAAATTTCAAAACGGCCTAAACTATAGCAAAGCTGATAGCCCGGATTCAGTCGGAAGCGGTCGATCTGGCCCCGGGCTTCTTCCGGACTAAAGCCTGCGGTTATCAAAAGTCTCATTGCATCCTCATGGACGAGTCTTCCCGAATTCAACCCGATGTCGATCTGGCAGCGTGCGGCCCTCCAGAGCCTGCGCTTGCGGTCAACCAGACGGTCCGTTGGGCGATCGGCATACCCGTACTCGGTCACGAGAGACTCGACATAATAAGCCCATCCTTCGTAAAAAAGAGGGGATTCAATTTGGCTTCGCACCGGATTTTCAAGCATCCTCCGCGTAGAATCCAGCAAATAATGGCCCGGAAAGGTTTCATGGGCGGCGAGGAACTTATGTTCCCGGTGAAAACGCTTCCTGCGAAGTTCCCCGGCTTCATCGCTCCTTTGATGTTGCGCCTGTGTGGTGATGTAAAAAAAGTCCTTTTCCCTGCCGTCCTTCGTAAAGGCTGCGCTGAAGGAAGCAGGGCCGCGTACCGATTGAAGGTAAGTGGGAGTTTGACAAACCAGCGGCAATCCCGGCGCAATCACTCCCCTGAAACCGTTGGACTCAAAAAAGTGTTTCAGCCTTTCCATTTCACGCTGGTATAGCGTGATGGTATCTATCGCGCCGGTCTCCTCGGGACAGTAGCCATGGTACAATTCCATCCAGGATTTGCCGGGCGCCAAATCTTTTTGCAGGATCTCCAATTCTCTCAGGTTTTCCAACCATTCTTCAACGCCAATCTCAAATACTTCAGATAGATTTCGAACCGACCCGAACCTGTCTCGCAAAGTTGTCTCGAGACTGCGAACTGCAAGCTTTCGATCCGGGACAGGGCGAAGAGAACCCATGTATCTGCCGAAGGCCCCAAGAGCGGACCTGGTCTCCTCAAAGGCGGCCGAAAGCCGCCCGGCATCCTCTCTGGCGAGGTCCTGCGCCGTTTCGCGCAAATACCTGCCACAGTCGTTCAGCATGGCAAGCGCGGCCTGGTGAAAAGTCTCGGGCACGCGATCGATATTCCCGGCGGCCTGCTGCAACAGGCGTGGAATGGCGCAGAGCCGGGCCAGCGTTCTTTCTATCCGCTCATCATGACTGCCGGCCGGTTTGTTGAGGGCATGATCCAACCCTATGAAAGCTATTTTCAAATATAGCAAGGGATCGTGCCGCCAGAAACGGTTTTCCTCCAGTTCGATCAGGATGCCGGCGATGCTTGAATTCAGCAACTCCAGGTCTATCCGTCTCTCCAGGTCGTCCTCGCCGGAGGCAAGAAGATCGAAATCTCTCTGAAACCCCCTGAGAGTGAGAATACATTCTTCGATCGAAGCGGGGTCGAGGCCTTCCATCCGGTCGTAATACCGGCTTGCCTCTGCCGATCGAGGAACAAAGTGGAATTCATCGCTGGCGCACATTACGGGAAAGCATTTTGCAAGGTAATTAAAATAGCTTTCAGTCAATTTCTCCCGGGACTCCGGCATTCTAACCCAACTTCCGCAGTTGGAAGTTTTTTTCATTCGTTTTGACCCTCTTTCTGGGTCTGACTGTCCGTAAGTTGCTAATATTGCGAGAGCGATTCTTCCTAAATGCCGAGAACCGAATGT
>JBEKQE010000086.1:0-20807 GCA_049520035.1 Syntrophobacteraceae bacterium
GAGCTTCATTAGCGCCTCCTGTGATTTGTTTTGTTGAGCAGCAACACATTACCACAAGACCGCTGATGAAGCTCATTCTTTAGGCGAATTCGCGCCGATGATGGAGTTTTGCAAGAGGCTCTGACGATTGAGCATTTTGAAAAATTCCTCCTGCTCTTCAAAAACTTCGAACTCAATGGGGCCCGGGACGACTATCAGAACTACTCAATAAGACAGATCCTGGGGAATCTAACCCCGGAAATTCTAAACAACCTGATCGATAAGCACGGGATTGTTCCAGTTTCCCCGGAACCCTGGCGCAAGAGCTTGACAGGCGGCTCTGACGACCACAGTTCTCTTAACGTAGCCCGCCAGCATACGCTGGTTAAAGGCGCCCGCAGCTTAAAAGAGTTCCTCCAGGGGATCGATATGGCCCGAACCATTCCGGTGGGCAAGGGATCGACCCCCCGCGTCATGTCTCATAACCTCTATGGTATTGCCTACCAGTACTATAAGCGAAAACTAAACTTCGAAAGTGACGTCAATAAGGACCTGGTATTGCGTTTCCTGAACCGCTGCCTTCAGGCGGACCCTGAATCAGATGAACGACTGGTCACCAGATTGATCTACTCCTGGAGAAAGCGCAAAGCTTCCAAACAGCAGGAAGGATCCAGAATACAAGACCTCCTGCGTTTCGAAGCTCACAAGCTTCTCAAGGGTGATCCCGACCTTATGGAGATAGCCGGCAACGGCAACGGCAAAACTGAAAACCGGGCAGAACGGTGGTTCAGCTTTGTGAACCAGGTGTCCAACAAGGTCCTGATTCATTTCTGGGATTCATTGCTCAGTAGCCTCTCCGGGGCCCATTTCTTCAACATGTTCCAGTCGCTCGGTTCTGCCGGGGCGGCTTATACAGTGCTGGCGCCCTACTTTGTAACGTTCACTGTTTTTTCAAGAGACCGCCATTTCAGCGCAGCCGCGAAGGAGCACTTTGGCATCGGGCGTGTCACAGGCAACGAAAAACCGGTAAAAATCGTTCATTTCACAGATACTTTTCATGAAATCAACGGCGTTGCACTGACCATTCAGCATCAACTCGAGCTGGCCGGAAAAACCGGCAAAGATCTCACCGTGATTACCTGTGACTCTCAAACTCGACCCCCAATGAAGGGTCAGATGAATTTCAACCCCATTGGGGTTTACGGGTTTCCGGAGTATCCCGAACAAAAGATGTTCCTGCCCCCGTTGCTGGAAATACTCAATTATTGCTATGAGCAGCGTTTCACTCAAATTCACGTGGCCACACCCGGACCGCTGGGTCTTGCCGCGCTGGCCGTCGCGAGAATAATGAAAATTCCGCTGAGCGGGACTTACCACACCGCCATTCCACAGTATGCGCATATCCTGACCGGAGACTACGCAATCGAAGAACTGGTCTGGAAATATACGACCTGGTTTTACGATCAATTGAATCTGATTCTCGTTCCGTCCGCAAGCACCGAGCGCGAATTGATCGGAAAGGGAATAGATCCAAAAAAGATCTGCCTGTTCCCAAGGGGAGTTGACGCGGCAAGATTCCACCCTTCGAAGCGCAATGTCAACTTCCTCAAAGAACGATTTAATGCAGGAGATGGTCCCAAGATTCTATATGTGGGCAGGATATCAAAAGAAAAAGACCTCCACGTTCTTGCCCGGGCATTCAGAAACCTCACGCAAACCCACTTGGATGTCGAACTGATACTCGTGGGCGACGGACCATACCTCCAAGAACTCAAGGAACTGCTCGCAGGCACGCCCAGTATATTTACCGGTTACCGCGAAGGGGAGGAACTTGCTACAATCTATGCAAGCTGCGATCTTTTTGCATTTCCAAGCGCGACTGACACATTCGGTAACGTGGTGCTCGAGGCCCAGGCGTCCGGGTTGCCTGTCATCGTTACCGATTCGGGGGGGCCACAGGAAAATATGATTCCGCATAAAACAGGCCGGGTCGTGCAGGTTGGAGACCACGAAGCCCTGCTTGAGAGCCTTAAGTTTCTACTCGCTGACCGCGAAAGGTTAAAAGAGATGGGTAAAGCTGCCCGGCTCAACATGGCAAATCGCTCCTATGAGCGCGCCTTCGATGAGACATGGCAAATCTACCAGAAAATTTCCGGCCGCCCCGATCTCGAACCGGCCGATGCCGGCCAGAACCAGCGGAAAAAGGCCGCCTGATTAACGGAGGACGGAGGACCGAGGTCGGAAGGAGATCGGATACCACAGGTCAGAAAACTGATACCGCATATTGGAGATGTTCTTCTGTCCTCCGTTCTCCGTCATCCGTTCCATCGCCAAGCGTTACTTACCACTCGCCAGACTTCACATTTAAGTCCGGCAATTCTATGATCTTCTCCAACACCTTGGACCTTTGTACATTCAGAATGGCTATTGCCGTTATTCGGCCTAGAGCTCCCAAAAAGTATTCCTCTCTGTGGGTTAAGCTATGCTTCGGAGTACTCGCCCGCAGATATAACGTTCCCAGGTTTTTCCCATTGAAGGCGATGGGGATTTTCTTCAAAATATGCTTTGAGGCGTCTTGAAAATGCAAAGGGAACTCCCCCTCTTCGGGAATTTCTTCACGCTTTAATGATTCTTTCAGAGTAGGAAAATCTGCAACATTGATTATATTAGATCCTTCTCCAGGTAAATCATCGGAAGAAACCATGTAGCAATTGTCCTCCTTGCTATCCATAAGCATTACTGTGCAGCGTTCGATCCCTAACATCTCAGACAAAAGACTGGAAAGTCTAAACAGGAAATGGGACAAACCTTTATGTTCGCCTATCGATAGAGCCACACTGTTGAGCACTTCCAGTTCCCGGTAATCTTCCTTAAGGAGTTCATTTTCCTGGTGGACGCGATTATAGGATATGACCATGCTCCTGAAGAAAATAGCAAGAATGAGTATGAACGGGAATTGAAGTAAAGAATGAGTCGAAAAAAAAGCTTGATAGGATTTAAGATAAGAAGTAACTCCATATGCAATCAGAATAATTCCAAAAGTGGAATAAACTAAAATGGCCTTTCGAGAAATGGCTGACATTAATAAAATCAGGAAAAATGTAATATAGAATTCTGAATCTTTAGGACCTACCATAACAATAGTTAGAATTGTCATGGATAAATCAAGTAATAGAATTGAGTAAATAAATTCCTGTGTTCGAAACCACTTCTCGGGACCGAAAAACAGGATAATGTTGGTTAAAGCATATAGGGGTAGGAATACATTCAGAACCAGTGGAAATGACTTATCTGATTGGCTGAACATCGTAATATACCCAATGCTGATAATCAGAGTCCATCGAAGTTGGATAATTGTTCTTTTACTGAATTCCTCCACAAAAAACATTGGGGCCTCCATAAGAATCAAGAGGGGTGAGCGCCTTACACTTTCGCTACCCTACCGGACTCAACGCTTCGCAGGGCGTCGAGACATTGGTTGCCGCCTCGCGGTCCGTGAGGAGACAGCCACATGTTCAGTCCGGTCTTACAGATTATTTGCTTCTGCGCCCCCTCTGCGTTTGGTGACTCGCTAGAGGCCTGCGGCGAACATGGGCGTGGCGCTGGGCATTCGGAGATGAGCATAACACAAGCGTAGTCCACCGATGAAGGTACTGGTAATTTGATTTGTTTGAATTTACCACATAGTGTGAGGTAGGCTGTCTACAGAGAAATTTCGCGAAAACGTAACAGGCCCGACACGATCACGTCATGAGAACCCGTTGTAATAGGTTGTTAGAGAACACCTTATTGGGAAGGGGCGCAGAGACATCGGAACTTGAAAGCCTTTGCCCCTTGGAGTGTGGAATTCACCGCGCCTCTTCCCCCTCCATCTCTCATCCTCAAGAAAAGCGCCGAGTTGACGGCTATGGGCCGGGATCGGCTCTCCCGGTTATTGATTGACTTGCTTCGGGTTAAGGCACACGGGATAACCCGGCCCGCTCCCCTGCCCTCCTGATTTGCCTGCCTCCGGCGAGAAAAAGAAAAAACCATAGAAGCAGCGTAAACGCCGATGCGAGAGCGGCAAGCACGGCCATCAGGTATCCTCGCACCTGAGCTATCAAATTCCAGAAACTGCCAAGCGCCATGTGTAGATCGTCCGGCAGGGCAGGCGCGCCCGGTCCGGTTAAAGGCGAAACCCATTCATTGAATGCCTCCAGGATTCTGTCCGCCATAAAAAATATGACCGCCGCAAAGGCCAGGTTGAAAAGGAAACACAAAAAGAGGGATTGAATCGCCCAAGCTGTTTTGATTTTCATGCTTACTCCGGTAAACTCCTTGCCTTTCCACGATTGAGGCTCCGCAGCAACTGTTTCGAGACCATAAGCACCTTGTTCTGCAGGTCCTTTGCGATGCAACCCTTCCGGGCAAGCACCTCGAGCTTTTCCTGATCTATTGGGAACGCGTTTTCACCCGCCCTTTGGATCACGTCCACTTCGAGGTCAACATACCTTGCCCCGTAGGGGTAGAGCTCCGTGGGGGTATTTATGTTGAAGTATTCGCCTATACGAAGATGTTCTTTCGAGAAATAGCTGTGCCTGGTATACCATTTGCCTTCCCTGACTTCAGTCAGGCAGTAGTCGCCCTTCCGGATTGGCAGATCCAACCCGTCATAGCGGCCCTTCGAGAATTCGCGTTTGAAAACCACCCTGTTTTCCCGCACAGATTGAAGAATCCCAAGCCTAGGATGCATCGGTTTGCCCGATGGCCTTATGTGCTCAAGCCTTACCATGCCTTCTTTGATTAAAGGCTCCAAAATTGCTTCCCTGAGGAGCCTCTTTTCCAGGCCCATTGCGTCTTCGGGATGCCGGCAAAATTCTATTTCCGCCGATTCGAGCAGGTCAGGGTTTATTATCTTTAGCCGGTGGTGATTCTTGAGAGTCGGGACCACGCTCGATCTGACCCGGTCCAGTCTCTCCTTGGCCCCTCCCGGCAGCTCCAGATTTGCGACGACCAACGGTTCGCTGTGATCGGTCGGGAGAAAACTAACGATGATCGCGTCCAAAAGGGATTCCTGCATATGCAACAGCAGCTCGCACACATGGTCGGCTTCCCCTTGGACCTCGATCCCCTGACGGTCCTCCCTGTCCTGTATCAGGATTTCATATTTCCCATGATTGGGCAATTCCATATGAATTCGTTCCCTGATTTTTTCGGAAGGATCGACGATCTGGAACCCGGAATCGAGCGCGAGTTTGGTAAGCGCCGTACTGTAGATTCCCCGAATCTTGATACGGGGTAACATCGCTAACTCCCTTCAGTTGACACCTGAACAAAGCGCTAACCGCTCACTTCACCCTGGATTATTTTCTGAAAAATCCGATCCCGTCAATGGAAATCAGGTTTCCTCTAACTTGCGTCCCGGCCCCCAGGATTTTCTCAATCAGCCACAAGTTGGATTCTATGTGATCTGTCAGGCACGGAACGATATAACGGCTTTGTCCGCGTGCAAGGGCCGCGAACAAAATCAACTGGTCGGCAGCAAACCTGTCCACGGTCGCCCCGGTTGAGATATCCGTCCAAAGGCCTTCCACTACGCTATGCGCAATTGACTCCGAACTGCGGCCGCGCTTTCCCGCCCTGTCGAATCCAAGCAGGCAGCCGCCTGTGCTTTCGGCCCAAAGCAGCAGAGCCGCCCCACTTTGGACAGCAGAGGTGTCCTCGATAATGTCGAGGTAAGGATTATAGCCTTTTTGCGCGAGAAGTTCGCGGCTCCTCTCAGCCATGCGTTGCGCAACCGACTGTTTTGCCAGATGCGAGGCGAGCGATATGCCTTGAATCCTGCGGATTTCTCCTCGTTGCGTCTTAGCAAAAGCTTTCAGAGGAGCCTTAGCCGGTTCGACTGAAACATCCAGTTGCCCATTTCCCTTTGGCACATATCCGGGGCGGATCATCTTTAGACTTACCCTGGCGCCCATCTGCCCCAGAAGCGGCACCAGGACTTTCTCCATGTGAAACGCCGTTGGCGCATGATCCTGAAACAGGCCGCCCCTTATCGTAAAACGGGTCCGCGTCCCCGCAAAAAGAGCCAGTGGAATCAGGGTAAAGGCCAGCATAGTGGCCGAACCGGCTGTTCCTATATCCCATTCCAAAACACCTGAGCTTATGCTTCCCCCCGGATAATAAGTGATCTCTTTGGACCCGACCTCGGCCCCTTCCAACCGCCCGGACGAAAGCTGAGCACACGCCTTGACGGCAAGCAGGTGCTGGGGCCGAAGGCCCTGCTTTTCCCGCTTCTCCCTTATCCGGACCATACGCATCGGTTGGCTTGTAAGCGAACAGAGTGCAACCGCAAATCTCACCAGAGTGCCGCTACCGGATTTTTCTGCGCCGTCAATTTCAATCAACGAAGCTCTCTTTCATTTTCTCTTCTCCCTTAAATAAACATCTTCCCGACTATTGAAAGGCTCTCGGCGCACCTATTCCGTCTAAGACAATACGGATTTCATCTTTGACTATTTTGACTTGATAACTATTTTCTTCGGAAAGGACGGACTTCGTCCAGGGGAAGGAAATCGGAGGCTTTCTAAACCTTTTCAGAAGGAGATTGGTATGACCCGCTCCAAATTCACATTATGGCTTCTGGCGTGCCTTATCTTGATGTTTACAGCATCTTTCGCCGGAGCTGAAGGATTTACCGTTATCAGCAAGGATCAACTGAAAGGAGAACTCACAAAACCGGATGTGACCGTGATCGACGTTCGAATCGAACGTGAATGGGATTCCACACAGTGGAAAATACAGGGGGCACGGCGGGGGTCGCCTGCCGAAGTCGGTAAATGGATGGCGGATTACCCGAAGGACAAGACGATCGTTTTATACTGCGACTGACACAACGAGGGTACCAGCGCCCGTGTGGCGCAACAGCTCGCAAGCGCAGGTTTCAAGAAAGTCGAAGTGCTCAAAGGTGGCTGGAAGGAATGGTATGAGGCCAAGTATCCGGTAGAGAAAAAATAGCAGGTCCCTCACAGAAGTCGGATATCGGATATCGGAGAGCCTCTTTCTATTTTTGATTTCCGATTTCCGATTTCCGATTATCCGTGGTTCTACCGAGCCTGCCCCTCGTCAGGCGACAAAAACCTTCCTGGTCGGGCCCAAAATCGATCCCGATTTCGGCGACGGAGACCGAATCCCTGTAAGGAAGCGGTATGCGGACGGCATCCTTTGCCGTAGTGATAATCACCCCGGCGCCATGTTCGGAAGCGGCGTGAAAAATCCTCGAAAAATCACCGGCCGTGTATCTGTGATGGTCCGGAAAGCTAAATGACTCGCAAATCCTTATCCCGGCCTCTCGAATGTCTTTAAAAAAACCCTCGGGCCCGGCAATCCCGGCGAAAACAACAGCCCTGCGATCCCAAAGCGCATTTAGATGAAAGACCGGTTCGCCTTTTCTCAGGCTGATTCCTCTCACCTTGTGCCGGCAGGCAAAAACCGGTATGCCGGGAAAAAGGCGTTTCAGCTTACCTTTCAGCGGCGCAACATCGGCATCCCTGTCTACGTGTGTAATCACAAAGGCATCAGCCCTATTAAGGTTCGAACAGGGTTCGCGGAGCGGGCCGGCAGGCAGGACAAACCCGTTTCCGAAAGGGCTGCGGCAGTCGAGCAGGACGATATCCAGGTCCCGGTCGAGCGCAAGGTGCTGAAAACCATCATCGAGCACAAAGACATCCACTGCGCTGCGAGCCAGGGCCGCCTTGCCTGAAGCAGCCCGGTCCCTTCCAACCCAGACAGGCGCCGACGGCAGGCGCTCCGATATCATAACAGGTTCGTCACCGAAAAGATCGGAAAGTTCCGCAGGGTTACCGAAAAGGGGTACGCGCCCGGAGCTGTTCCCTCTTCTTCCGTATCCCCTGGTCAAAACAGCGGGATGAAGCCCCATTTTGAGCAGAAACTCGCACATCCAGATCGTAACCGGCGTCTTTCCGGTCCCTCCGGTGGAGAGATTCCCAATGCTGATCACCGGCGCCGACAGCTTGACCCGTTTTTTTCGCCGTCTTGCCTGATCTTTTTGGAGTGCTTTTTCATACAGCCTGGAAGCGGCTTTCAGGAGCGCCGGAGGGCCTTCTGAGAACGCCGATCGAGCGCCGGCCGCCGGAATTTGAATACCTGCAGGGTACCATGCGCTGAGCATTCGCCGGTTTATCGCTTTGTACAGACTTGCTTTGAAATCGCAAATGATCTTCATCAATCGCTTCGGAAACAAGTTATCATTTCGTACCTTTGGCAGGATGCTCCCCTGCTTTTCCACCCATGGCCCTCATTTCGGCTGCCCGTTCCCTGATTTCGGTGAGGCAGCTCTGCATTGGGGCCCACCCACGCCAGAATGAATAATCCGGACTGCAGTGAAACGCCCCCTGGAATGTTCTCATCCTGTATTCATGAAACATCGAAAAGAGCTTTTGCTCGATGATCGTCGGCGCGTTATGCAGGCTGAGAAGGTCGGGGAACGCGTAAGAGTAGCTTTCCGGCTTTTTGAGCAACCCATCCCGATAGAGGGCGGCAACTATGCGTATCCCTTCGGCCATCAATGCGTCCGCCTCCCGGATCATCTGATCGCCTTTCTCCAGTTCAGCCCTCGCGAAATTAACCGAATGACAGTCATTGCAGGTCTTGAGAGCTTTTTCCCGTTCGGTCCGCCAATCCTCTTCCTTAAAACTGAAAAATTTATAGGTTTCGAAAACAGCCAGTCTGGGAGTCGGCTTTCCCTCAGGGTCAAAAACTCCGAGGGCCTGCAGGATAGCCACTCGGTCCCTTGCCCACTGGGCATCCTGAGGATAGGGCAGGCGCAAACCCAGATATCCCCAGGCTGTCATGTTCGCATGATCTCCGTCCTGAAAATGACAGCTCTGGCAGGTGGGGGCTGCTGCGTCTTCCGGGATCATTCTGCCCTGTTTGAGCAAAAACCGCACCCCGTGCTGCGATGATGAGTACATCTCCCACTGAGGAGATTCCACTCCCGTATGGCAGGTTTTGCACACTTGCGGAGACATGGCTTCATCGACCGAGAAAAGATGCCTCGTATGGCAGACGTCGCACGAACTCACCCCAAAGCCCGATCCTTTCTCCACCAAGCCTTTTACCTCCCCTTCGGTTTTGAGGCCAACGCGATGGCAGGCCCCGCAACCCTTCAGTCCCTCCACCTGAGCCATCGGCTGCCAGTGAAGAGTAGGCATGGCTTTCATTGCGCCCCAGGCAAGAGCGTGCTTTCCCTTGCTGAACTGCTCGACCTGGAGTGCATGACACTTTGCGCAGACCTCCGGACCTGCGATCCCGGCGCTGGCTGCATCAGTCATGGAATTATGCCGGTCGCCGTGGCACTTCGAACAGCCTACATCATTGGCGCTGTGCTTGCTCAATTGCCAGTCCACCACAATGCCGGGAGTGATGCGGGTGTGGCATTCAACGCATGGGTCATTTACCTGATCGGGCGGCTGAGCCGGCGCCTCGACTTGAGTGTTTTCCTTTACCTCCTGAGAGCACACTGTCCGCAGACCAAAAAAAATTAAAACAATGACCGGGAATGAGAGAAGAAAAAACCGCCGCATTAAAACCTCCACCTCGCGGGAGGGTGGGCGGGCTGAGGAGTTAGCCCCGCGAAAGCCGATCCGCCCAACGAGAAAATTGTCCGGTAGTCAATCCGGATGGTCCATATCATCCTGTCGTTACCAGGACGTTTATATCACAAGCTCCACGGAAGTCTAAAGCCCGATGTCGGATGTCTGCAAGGTAAGATCCACCGCAGAGACGCAGAGGGCGGGGCACAGTCCGGTCAAGGAGAGAAAAGCTTAGACAGGATTAACAGGATTGAAAAATAACCACGCAGAGCGCCGAGATCTGTTTTGTCTCTTCTGAGTTGACCCTGATCACGGTCAGCTTATTTATCATTCAGAAAATGATGCAGCGCGGCAGCCATCACGCGATTGACGCCATAGCGATATAGTCGTATCCTGCAGGCGTTAATTCATTGCATGACAGGACGAATGATATGACCGCCAACAAACTGTTAATTCCGAAACATGGCGGCTATCGAAAACTCAAGAGCTTTCAGGCGGCGCAGCTGGTTTTCGACGTCACGGTGCGGGAAGAGGACGATCGTGGACTGCGTGGACAAAGTGGACAATGTGGACAGAAGGAGCCGTCCGCTTCCGCTTACACCGAGATCGCCGCCAATGCCGCGCTGTGCCGAAGAAATAACGTGTACCTGTTGCCGAATACGTCAAGGATTACGTCTCCTTGAACCAATTCGCCGCATAAGAGAACGGATGATATGACCGCCAAAGAACCTTTAATCCCGAAGCATGGCGGCTACCGAAAACTCAAGAGCTTTCAGGTGGCGCAACTGGTTTTCGACGTCACGGTGCGTTTCTGTGATCGTTACATCGAAAAGCGCAGCCGTACCCATGACCAAATGGTACAGGCCGCGCGGTCGGGGGTGCAGAATATCGCTGAAGGAAGCCAGGCTTCGGGAACCTCGAAGAAAACTGAGATCAAGCTCACCAACGTAGCGCGGGCCAGTCTGGAAGAATTGCGGCTTGACTACGAGGATTTCCTTCGCCAGCGCGGACTACCGCTTTGGGACCGTGACAATCCCCGCAGGCAAAGCCTGATCGACCGCCGGTGCGCCACCGCTGATGCAGTGGCTGACTGGGTGCGGGAAGAGCACGGTCGTGGACTGCGTGGACAGAGTGGACAATGTGGACAGAAGGGGTCGTCCGCTCATGCTTACACCGAGCTCGCAGCCAATGCCGCGCTGGTGCTGTTGGCGGTCGCGTGCAGCCTGCTTGACCGCCAGCTCGCTGCTCAGGCGGCAGCCTTTGAAACCGAGGGTGGCTTTACCGAGCGCCTCTACCGGGTGCGCTCCGAAAAACGCTCATCGCGCTTTTCGTCTACCCGGTCCACCAAGTCCACCCCGTCCACCTCCGATTGAAGAGTCTCTGCAACCTGTTCGCAATATCTTGATTGTGGTATTCTTAAGAAACAACTTTATTCCAGGAGGCACCTTTCGTTTGAAATCCTCGAATCCAGAAGCCCTGGTGAGCTTTGCCCCTGATGCCGGCTCCAGCCCCATGGGCGGCCCAATACTGGGGCTGGCCCTTGAAGAGCTCTACAGCCATTACAATCGATTCGAGCATATCCACCCCGATCCTCTGGAATTCGTCTACCTCTATGACAAAAAAATCGACAGGGAGCTGAGCGCATTCATTGCCTCTGCTCTTGCATACGGCCGGGTGCGACAGATCCTGCGGAGCGTGAGATCTGTTCTTGACATCATGGGTCCAAGCCCATCGTCTTTCCTGCTTGAAAACCGGCCTGCCGACATAAGGGAGGCATTCGGATTTTTCAAGCATCGCTTCACCACGGGCGGGGTTCTATCCAACCTGCTGGTAGCTCTTAGAGGACTGACCCTGGAATATGGGTCTTTGGAGCCCTGCTTTCTGGCCGGATTTAGTGAACATGACCCAAACATTCTCCCGGCCCTTATCGAATTGGTGAAAAAACTCGAGCAAGCATGTGGACGAATGATGCCTACGTTTTTACCTTCACCTGATGGAGGCAGCGCATGCAAGAGGCTGAACCTCTTTTTGCGGTGGATGGTGAGAAGTGACAATGTCGACCCGGGAATATGGCAAAGCATTCCCGCCTCTCACCTGATAGTCCCGCTCGACATCCATATGCACAGGGTCGCCGCAGCCATGGGACTAACATCACGAAAACAGGCGGACATTCGTTGCGCCATAGAAATTACGGAAGCTTTCAGCGCAATCCGCCCCGACGATCCGGTCCGCTACGATTTTGCCCTTACCCGGCTGGGCATAAAACCAGGGACGTCGCCAACGAAACTTTTTTCCTCTCTACTGTCGATTGGAGGACAACGATGAAAGACAATGACATAAAGCTTTACGCTCTCACTACTTGTATCCACTGCCAAAATACAAAGGAATTTCTGGATAAATGCGGTGTCGATTACGATTGTGTACACATCGATAAGCTCGAGGGCGACGAGCGGCGCCGGATGATCGAGGAAATCAAGAAAGCCAACCCTGGGTGTGCCTTCCCGATGCTTTTGATCGGTTCCAAGGTCATAATCGGATTCAAAAAAGAAGAGATAAGGGAGGCGCTGAATCTGGAATGAATGTCGAGCAGCTCTACGAATTCTTGAAAAGGACGCAGGAAGCGAAAGGATATTTCTTCCACAAGGATAAGACCAGGGTTTTCCAGCTCCTGGAAGGGCTGCTGGAGAACCGGGAGCGGTACGGATATATGTGCTGCCCGTGCAGGCTGGCGGCCGAAGACCGCGACTGGGACCGCGATATAATCTGCCCCTGCGCGTACAGGGAGCCCGATGTTGCGGAGTATGGGAGCTGTTACTGCGGGCTCTATGTTTCAAAGGAGTGGAATGAGGAGAAAATCCCACATTCATACGTAAGCGAAAGGCGACCGCCGGAGAAAGTCTTCGCGAAGCCCTGATACAAGGGAGATCAAAATTATGACCGGATCCTGGCCAGGTTCCCCAAGGGCGCTTTTTCACATAAGCTGCGCACTCGCAGTGCTTTGCAACCTTTTGGGTTGCGCCCGATCGGGACCTGACCGGGTGCAGGGATACGTCGAGGGGGAGTATGTGTATGTCGCCTCGCCGCTCTCAGGTACCCTGGAATCATTGTACGTGGAGCGCGGCAATCAGGTGAAAGAGGGAGATGTTCTTTTCGCACTGGACAGCACACCGGAAAAAGCAGCCCTGGACGAAGCGGAACGCCATGTTTCGCAGGCCGGAGCAAACCTGCAGGACGCGAAAAAAGGCAAACGGCCATCGGAAATTGAATCCCTCAAGGAGCAGATGAAGCAGGCCCGGGCAGCGCTGGTGCTTTCGGAAAAAGAATTTGCCCGCCGCGAACATCTTTTCGCCGCCAAGGCCATTTCGGCGGAGGCGCTCGATCTTGCGCGCTCCACCAACGATCAGAACCGCCATCGGATATCAGAGTTGGAGGCCGATATAACAACGGCGCAGCTTGGCTCGCGCATCGATCAGATTTCGGCCGCAGAGGCCGCCACGAGAGCACAGGAAGCAGCACTGGCAAAGGCGCGATGGGAACTCTCACAAAAGCGCCGGTTCGCGCCTCGGGACGCTCTGGTTTTTGACACTCTGTACCGGGAGGGGGAATGGGTCGCCGCAGGCAGGCCCGTGGTCGCTTTGTTGCCCCCGCAGAACATAAAGGTGCGTGCGTTTGTTTCGGAAACCAGGATCGGTGCAATTCACACCGGCGACAGCGTCCGGATCATGGTAGACGGCATACGAGAGCCTTTTGCGGGGAAGGTGAGTTACATTTCGCCCAGAGCGGAATACACTCCCCCGGTCATTTACAGCAAAGAAGCCCGCAGCAAGCTGGTGTTCATGATCGAGGCGGTTTTCGACCCGAAGACGGCGGCAAACCTTCATCCAGGCCAACCGGTGGATGTAGAGTTCGGTTTGTGATCCATGACCGACGATCTTGTCATCGATGTTACCGGAATGACCAAACGGTTTGACAACCGCGCAGTCGTAGACAATGTGGACCTTCAAGTCCGCACGGGCGAAGTCTGCGGCTTTCTCGGTCCCAACGGCAGCGGGAAGACCACATTCATTCGCATGCTTTGCGGGCTGCTCCGGCCGGATGCGGGTCGCGGCACATGCCTCGGCTATGACGTTATTACTGAAAGTGAAGCGATCAAAAGCCGTGTCGGCTACATGACCCAGCAGTTCAGCCTGTACGAAGACCTGACGATTTCGGAAAACCTTGATTTCGTTGCCCGCATGTATTCCGTGAAAGACCGGCGCAAAGCAGTGAGCGATAGCATTTATCGGCTCGGGCTCGATGGGCGGAGGCGCCAGCTTGTAGGAGAGCTTTCCGGGGGATGGAAACAGCGCCTGGCCCTGGCGGCATGTTTGATCCACCAGCCAAAACTGCTTTTGCTCGATGAGCCTACAGCGGGCGTGGACCCACAAGCGCGTCGCGAATTCTGGGAACAAATCCATCAGCTTGCCGGCCAGGGGCTAACCTTTTTGATCTCTACGCACTACATGGATGAGGCCGAGCGCTGCCACCGGCTGGCTTATATTCTAAGTGGCATTCTGCTGGCCCATGGCACTGTGGCCGAAATCATTGCAGGGACGAATTTGACGACCTGGGCGGCCATCGGACCCAATTTGCTGGAACTGGCAGAGGTGCTCCGCAATAAACCGGGGGTGGAGCAGGCTGTTGCCTTCGGCAGCCTTCTCCACGTTAGCGGGACCGATGCTGCGGCACTCCAGGAAACAATCGCCCCGTTTCATACCTGGCAATATGAATGGCGCAGGATCACCCCGGGTATGGAGGACGTTTTCGTTCACCTCATGAAAAAATCGGAGGGTAAGGTTTTGCCATGACCTTTCTTGCCCCAAGAAAAAGGCCCGCATTTTCTCTGGCCCGCTTTTGGGCTGTGGTGTTTAAGGAATTCGTCCAGATGCGCCGCGACCGGCTGACTTTCGGCATGATGGTCGGTATCCCGCTGCTTCAGATCGTCCTCTTTGGCTATGCCATCAATGTGGACCCCAAGCACCTGTCTGCAGCCGTGCTCCTGGCTGACAACGGCCCGCAGGGCCGCACTTTGCTGCATGCGATCCAAAACTGCTCTTATCTTGATTTCGTACGTGAGCTGAAGTCTGAAAACGAAGCCAACGAGGTGCTCAAGCGCGGCGAGGTTCAGTTTGTCATCGATATCCCCGAGAATTTCACACGCGATCTGCTCCGTGGCGACAGGCCCGCTATCCTCGTCGAAGCGGATGCCACCGACCCGGCAGCTACCAGCAACGCCATAGGCTCCTTGCGCATTCTGCTGACCACCGCTTTGCAAAATGATCTCAAAGGTCCATCCGCATTTCTCGCCGGTGCAGATGGCCCTGTGGATCTTCGCATCCACGCCTGTTATAACCCTGAAGCCATTACGCAATATAACATCGTACCGGGTCTGATGGGGGTCGTGCTTCAGATGACGATGACCGTGGTAACCGGGTTGGCAATTACCCGCGAACGGGAACGGGGCACCATGGAAACTCTGCTCTCCATGCCCACGCGTCCGATCGAGGTCATGACAGGGAAAATCATTCCTTACATTTTGGTGGGCTACATCCAGGTGTTGCTTATCCTGTCCGCCGCTTATTTTCTTTTTCGCGTGCCAATGGCAGGCGATCTCTGGTTGTTGTTCGCAGTTGCTCTGGTATTCATCATCGCCTCCCTGGCTGTGGGCATCACTTTTTCCACTGTGGCAAAAAACCAGCTCCAGGCCGTGCAGATGGGTTACTTTTTCTTTTTGCCCTCGCTGTTGCTTTCAGGGTTCATGTTTCCCTTCCGCGGGATGCCGTATTGGGCACAGATGGTCGGCGAATTATTTCCACTGACTCATTTTCTCCGCATCGCCCGGGGTATCCTGCTAAAAGGCAACGGGGTGCAGGACATAATCCCGCAGCTCTGGCAAATCGTGCTCTTCATCGCCGTCGCAATGACGATCGCCGTAAAGCGATACCGGCGGACGCTTGACTGATATACTTGGAATCGCCCACATCTCCACGTTCCGCGAGGTATCCGGTATCCGGGACGTCCTAATGTAAATTGCCTGCTTGAACAAATTGTGGTTTGGTTCTCTTTACAAATGGAACTCCAATAAGCATATTTTGGAATAGATTTTTTGCCCTGACGACGCCATAAATTTGCAGCCTCGTTTGAAGGAACGGTCCGAATGGAAAAAAAGTTACTCGAATTAGCGGTCGAAATCGTTCATGCTCAGGCTTCCATGAGCAAAATGACACCCGAGGACATCGAGCAGGCGTTGGTAAGAGTCTATAACGCGCTTCACAAAATGAGACTTGCCGAAGAGCAGGGGCGATCTATCCTGCAGGCAGAGCCGGGATTTCAGGCTTCCGGCATACCGGTTGCCGCAGATCCGCTTTCTTCCATTCAGGAAGACAAAGTTACCTGTATGGAATGCAAGGCTGAGCTCCGACAGCTCACGGCAAACCATCTACGCATCCATCACCTCACTCCCAGGGAATACAAGAAGAAGTGGGGATTCCCGCTCAAACAGCCCCTTTCCGCAAAAATGCTGACCAAACTCCGCAGCCGGTCAGCCAAGAAACGCGGCCTGCCCGAAAATCTTAGAATCTACCTTGACCGGAAACGGGAAAACAAAACGGCATCAAGCCGCGAATTGCCGACCTCCGGACCAACTCACGGGAAGAGATCGTTCCACGGCACTTTTTGAAAAGCGACTAAGATTTCCTGCAGTCCCGGGCAAACCGGCAGTATGCAGCGCGGGTTTTCAAGGTAATTAAACGTCATCACCTGACCGCTTGGAGACAGCACGACCTCTGACACCGCAGGACAGGGGACTCGAAGGGTTTCGTACACCAGTAATGTACTCAAAAATACTTTACAAACGGGATTTTCGCACCTTCCCGCGATTCGCGGGACCACCAGGACTTTTCGAACGAAGATTTGATTTTGGCCGGCGCTCAACTCATAGGTGGTCCTTCACCCGGTTGATCCCGACGTTGAGCGCCGACTCAAAACTAAGAACTAAAAACCAAAAACTGAAAACTCTTCAGGCCGCCGTCCGAAACTGTTTTTCCTCCGTGGAGCCCTTTAGAGCGCCGGTGGAGAACTCTTCGCCACTGATCGCCTGCGCCACAGCGTCAAAGTAGCCCGTCCCGACAAAGGATTGATGTTTGACGGCCTTGTACCCTAGCTTTTCCCATTCGAACTCATTATCCTGAAATTGCGAATAAGCTGTCATCCCTTTCTCGCTGAAATCCCTGGCCAGCTCATACATCCCGAGATTAAGCGAGTGAAAACCGGCAAGCGTTACGAACTGAAACCTGTACCCGTAGGAAGCGAGCTTATTTTGGAACTCGGCTATGGCTGATTTATCCAGCTTCGCGCTCCAGTTGAATGAAGGTGAAAGGTTATAAGCCAGCAGCTTGCCCGGATATGAGGCATGTACCGCTTCGGCAAACCTTCCGGCCTCTGCGAGGTCGGGTTCCGATGCTTCGCACCAGAGCATGTCCGCATAAGGAGCGTAGGCTAACGCCCGCTCTATGGCCGGTTCGATTCCGTTTCTGACGGTGTAAAAACCTTCAGCCGTTCTTTTACCGGTTATGAAAGCGCGATCTCTTTCATCTATGTCATTGGCGAGCAGTGTCGCGGAATTGGCATCCGTTCGGCCGATGAGTATAGTCGGGACGCCGCAGATATCGGCGGCAAGTCTTGCGGCTATAAGCTTCTTTACTGCCTCGGAGCTCGGTATTATTACTTTGCCTCCCAGGTGCCCGCACTTTTTGGCCGATGCAAGTTGATCTTCAAGATGAACCGCCGCCGCGCCAGCCTCGATCATTGCCTTCATCAGCTCGAATGAGTTCAAAATCCCCCCGAACCCGGCTTCTGCGTCGGCAACGACAGGCGCAAACCAGTACGGCCCTTTCCTGCCTTCCATATGGTCGATCTGGTCGGCCCTCATGAACGCATTATTGATTCTTCGCACCAGATTGGGAACGCTGTCTACGGGATAAAGGCTTTGATCGGGATAAGTATGGCCTATGCTGTTGTTATCGGCGGCAACCTGCCATCCGCTTACATATATGGCTTTCAAGCCAGCCTGGACCTGCTGTACGGCCTGCGCGCCGGTCAAAGCGCCCAGGGCCGCAGTGAAAGGCCCTTCATGGAGCAGTTCCCAAAGCCGGCGGGCGCCTTCATTTGCCAGGGTGTATTCGATTCGGATAGAGCCCCGCAGCCTCACTACATCCTCGGCCGTATAAGGGCGCTCTATGCCCTTCCAACGCTCATATTCGTTCCACTGCGGAATGGATTTTCGATTTTGATCATCAGTAATCATTTCTTTATAACCTCCTGAGCGCATACTCATGTGCAATTACTTTTCTGTCCGATCTGCCATCCTCAAATTTTTAAACGCTGCCGTGAATCCTATAATATTTCTTAGGCCATAAACATTCATGGGCAGGAAGTTATGATCGACGGCCCCGCTTGGCAAGTGGGTTTTATGGACGGCGCAGGGCCGATTGATCTAATGTTTGAAACTTTCATCATAAAGGTTTCACTCTCTTGACCGTAAGTTCACAGCAATTAGAGTATAGCTACGTTTCCTAAATTCACGCTAATGGAAGGGGGATCGAAATGAATCTCGATGATATCCAGCGATGCATCAGAGCATTCTGCCATGCCTGCGATGGAAGCGGCTACGACTCCTTCGAGGACCGACAGTGCGAAACCTGCTGGGGCGCAGGTGATTTCGAGATTTGCGCAGGTTGAGGCTCTTTGTCAGGTTGAAAAAAGTGAGGTCTCATTGATAATCTTCAGAACCATGCCGGGTGTGATTTCGCGGATGCACCTCCAGTCCGGGCAGGGCTTTCTTGTGAAACAGGGCGAACAGGGAAGCTCCAATCGTGCGATCGAATGAATCTTACCGTAAGGGCCGGTTCGCTCGGGGGCCGTGGGTCCGAAGATCGCGAAAACGGGCACGTTCAGGGCCGCCGCCAGGTGCATCGGTCCTGTATCGGAGGATACCAGGAAGTATGCCCCCCGAATTATTGCGCCAAGCTCTTTAAGGCTTGTCTTTCCGGCAAGAGAGACTGCGCGTGAGTTGGATAATCGTGCGACTTCATCTCCAAGCACCGCGTCCGATCTGCCGCCAACAATAATTGAAGGAATCGGCAAAAGGGAAGCAAGACGTCCGAAATACTCGGCGGGCCACCTCTTCACCAGGGTCCCGGCCGAAGGGGCGATAACCGCGTAGTGCCGCATGCCCTTGACAATCCGGGGAACTTCGCCGAGGGGAGGAAGCGCGAATACCGGGAGGGCAGGCTCGCAGCCAAGGAATTCGGCAAACCGAAGATTTTTTTCAACGGCGTGCAGTCTGGTGTCTGTCCTTACCCTGTACTTGTAGGAAAACTTCGCCCCCTCCCGCGCGTGCTCAAAGCCTGCTCTGTCCCCGGTCCCGGTGAAAAGACCTATCGCCGCGCTCCTGAAAAGCCCCTGAAGATCGATCACCAGGTCGAATTTCTCCTTTCGCAACTCCCGCCACAGCTTTCCGATCTCCGAACAGGTGCGCGGCAGATTCCCGGGCTTTTTCCAGGAACCCTTATCTATGATCCAGAGCCTGTGAATGAGGGGATGGCCCTCCAGCAAAGCGGCAAACTCTTTCGCCACTACCCAGTGAAGCTCGGCTTCCGGGAACCGGAGGCTCAGAGCATGAAGAACCGGCAGGCCATGAATTATGTCACCAAGAGAGCTCGGCTTTATGATGAGAATCTTGCGCAAGCCTGAGGGCGTAACGCGGAAGTTTTTCATCGCTCTCGGACCCCTTTTCCAGTTGCGTGCATCAAGTTCCGCCCCCCCGCACATTACCCCCTTCTTCCGATCTCAACAAGGTCTCTACCGCGTAGAGGACATCATGTACGGAAATATCGGCCATACACCGGTGGTCGGTCGGACATTGCCTCTTGAGGCAGGGGGCGCACTCGGTTTCCTTGCACACCAATGAGAATCGGGAGCTTAAAGGAGACGTGGTGCAATGGTCTGTCGGGCCGAATAACCCGACTATCGGGCGGCCGAAGGCCGCAGCCACGTGCATCGGGCCTGAATCATTAGTGATTACGAGCTGTACGGAAGCGAGAAGCGCCATCAACTGCCGCACGGAAGTCCTGCCGATCAGGTTCAGGGGCTTAGAACGCATCCGGGACTCAATTTCAGAGCCGATCGCGGCCTCCCCCGGCCCACCCACGAGCACCGATTCATATCCAAAGTCAGAGGCAAGAGCGTCCGCAACCTGTCCGAACCTTTCCGGATACCATCTTTTTGCAGAACCGTACGTAGCTCCCGGATTTATCGCGGCCCATTTTCCCGGACCCAGGACGCTGTCGGCCCAGCTCTTTTCTTCATCAGTACACTGGAGGCAAACCTCTTGCCCGGCGGCTGGAATCCCCAACTCGGCGAGCATATTCAGGTAATATTGAGTATGATGCAGCCTGCGCGCCTCTTTTGTTACCCGAATCGCATGGGTAAGGAGTATTCCGCGCCCGTCCGTACCATACCCGGCCCGCATTTTTATCCGGGCCAGCCTAACCATTATCGCAGCTTCAATGGCGTTCTGAAAAAGGATGGCCAGGTCGAATCGCTCCCCTGCAAGCAAACGGCAAAACTTCCAAAGACCCCCGGTCCCCCTGTGCCGGCCTCTTTTGTCGTAGACGATTACGCGGTCGCAGAAAGGATGCGGGCTCATGAGTTCAGAAACAACGGGATTAGCGGCCAGTACGATCTCCGATGATGGAAAAGCCGTCCTGAGCGAGCCCAGGGCCGGGGTGGTCATAACGGCGTCCCCGATCCAGTTTGTGGATCGGACCAGTATTTTCCGGATACGGCCTGTATCGAACTTCCGCATTATATTCCAGCCCTTGCGCAAACCGCTGTATTAATCCATCCTTCTTCAAAGCAATTTTCCATATCATAACCCTGGCAAAACTTCTTGAAAAATACTCATTTGCCGATAAGCCCAATGAGATAAATTAGTTCTCAACTCCGCCCTTTTATGATGAAATCGAAATTCGAGGTACCGCACTGGATTATGAGATAACTTCGAGGCTATGGTTAATCAAAAACAGGCATACCTTTATGCTCTATCGGCAGTCTTATTGTGGTCTACCGTGGCATCGGCGTTCAAGCTGGCCTTGCGATACCTGGATAACGTTGAACTTCTTGTTTTTTCCGAGG
>JBEKQE010000087.1:0-20766 GCA_049520035.1 Syntrophobacteraceae bacterium
TTGACACAGCCCCAAAGTACAAGAATTTTATGCACAATCCGGTCATAATCTGCTCATAATGTCAACGCTTGAGCTAGTCGCACAAATATCAAAACCGGGGTTTCCGGATGGACACTAGATAGTAAATCCTTCATCCAATTCAAGTTCCCGCTTCGAAATACAATGCTCGAATTTACTGATGTCTATCGAGAACTTCTTTTCCTGATTTCTGCCCAAAACAGTGGCGCCTGTTCGCAGGGCACGCAAATTGCCTTTTAGCTCCTCATATCTCTTTATCTCTATAACCTTGAACTCGATGCGGTAGCCTCCCCAGAACTCAGGCATACCGGGCGGGACCCGCTTTGGCCGCTCGCTGAAATTTATATCGAAAACTGTAAATCCCTCTGCTTGGAATGTATCAGTCAGCGCCCTCCGGATTTTTGCTTCTATGAGACCCAGCTCTTCTTTTTTGAATTCTCCCTGGAGAGAAAAATCCACATCAGCGGATGCGCGAGATGCAATTTTATAAATTGAATCAAGTAGGTTGCCCCCCTTCAAAACCAGCACTTCCATTAAATCGTCGTCAGAAAACATTGCGATTATTGCAAGACGTTTAAGCCGGTCCAGCAACTCTATCAGTGAGGCCGATTTTGGTAGCCTCGAGATGATGCGCGCCATATCGCTCAAGAAGCGGCGCTGATTGCCTTGGCCGGGAAAATGCACAGCGTAGCAATCCGCACTGTTACACCCCTCCGCAGCGGCAGCATAGACGGATTTCTTGACGCGCCCGGCGAGAAGAAGTGACACTATCGCGAGCGGTTGGTACTCGGCAATGCGTTTCGCAAGACACGGCTGTGCTACGCGGCAGGCATCCTTTCGCTCGGAGTCAGACAATCCTTTGTTCACAGGGGTCAGTACAAGATCGTCGAGATACCAGCCAAGGGCTTTGAAGTGCTCAAGGAAATTGCCGCTTCCTCCAAGCCCGGCAGCTTCCATCGCGGCCTTCATGCAGCGGTATAAGTCGCTCCTGCGATAGTAGAAAAAATCGCCACTTGCAGGCGCAGACTCACCGACAAACAAAGTGGTAATCCGCTCCGGGCGATACTTTAATCGCGTAATTTCGACTTCCGCAGTTGCGGCTTTACGTTCAACTTCGTTGCAGTCAAGTTCGCCTATGGCCCAAACCTCCTTTTCGGAAACCACGATCGGCTCAGGACATCCATGAAAAGCAAAGAATTGTGCCCGCAGTGTACAGTCTAATGGAGCGGGCTACAAGGCATTCATGGGCAATCCGGATGAGGGGTGGCGCGCGCGACAGAACGGGCGGTTCTGGGTCCCCTCCGGCTTCGGCTACAGACCGTGCAAAGAGTCCGTGGCGCGCTGGGCATGAGGCGCGGCGACAAAGATCACCTCCTTCTCCTTTCTCAACGATCGGGCACCGGGGAGAACTTATCTCCCATTGCAACGGCGAGCTTCGCACCAAGGTAGAGCAACAGGCAGCTATTGAGGATCAAGAAAGTGGCTCCCTATCGCCACAATCGTTCAAGCCGCGCCGGGTTGCCTATCGTGAAAATGACGGCGCACTAAAAATCCCTACTTCCTGGACTGCTCGTGCATATCTATATCGTTTAAGTCCCGGCGTCCACGATTCTTCGAGTTCTTCTTCGTCCTCCGGAATGGAACACCTTATCACTTTGTCAACCTTCGCGTTTTTCGAGGACAAAAACGCGTCCCTCGACAGGCGTGAAAAATTTCCGTGCTGACTTCAGTGCGGGTGATGGGTGAGAAGCGGGCGCCCCCCTGTCATTGTGCAAAAAAATGTGCACACTCAAAGAACGATTAGCTGTTGAAATCGTTTTTGAGTCGTGTTATTAGAGCGCTTCGTGTAAGTGCTGCCCATGGTGTCGGCTGTCCAATAATTTTCAGGCTCTCAGTGCTGGTCCGCTCAATTTCGGGAATTTATTGAAATTCCCCTCCGCTCCTCCTCCGGCATACACTATCGGCTATCCCAATAAAATAATCAGACGTAAACGGCCGATTTCCCGCACCGGTGCGGGAGGCATCAGGTAAGACATGGGCCTTGAACAACATCTTGTGCAAAACAAAAAAAGACTCGTCCGGCAATGGTTCGATATGCTGGCGAAAAGTTATCCGCTTGAAACTGTCCGGTTGCTCAAAAAGGAGACCAATCAATTCGCCAATCCGGTTGGACACACTTTTCTGGTTGCAATCGACGAGATTCTCGATGAATTTTTAGGTCAAAACAGCACAGAGGCCATGGCGCCCCTGCTCGATAAGGTGGTCAGGATCAGGGCGGTCCAGGATTTTTCCCCATCGAGTTCTCTGGCCTTCATTTTCGGTTTGAAAACGATAGCCCGGGAGGTGCTCGAACAGGATTTGGCCGCAGGCGCGGTGAGCCGGGAGGAGTTGTCCGGTTTCGACCGCAAAGTGGACGCTCTTGCCCTGTGTGCATTCGACGTTTACATGCGCTGTCGTGAAAATCTTTTCGAAATAAGGATGACCGAGGTAAAAAACAGGACGCACAGGCTTCTCAAGAGGGCCGAGATCATTGCCGAACCTGGAGCGGGAAGCGAGTAGCGGGAGCAGGAATGGTTCTTGCCTCCCTGGGTCTTTTGCTTCTTTGTTACTTCTCCCTGCTTCCGAGTTTTTATAGGAGGTAGTGTAAATGGGCATCAGGTTTTCCCTAGCTGCAGTCGTTGCACTCGTTTTGGTTTCTTTTCTGGGGGTAAGGGCCGCCGGACTCGATCACTTCTTCGGCGTAACCCTGCCTTACATAGCTATCCTGGCTTTTCTGGGCGGCGTCGTTTTCAGGACCCTGAGGTGGGCGCGTTCGCCCGTTCCGTTCTGTATCCCGACGACGGCCGGCCAGCAGAAGTCCCTGTCCTGGATACCTTACAGCAGGTTCGACAATCCTGTCACCAAGGCTCAGACCGTGGGCAGGATGCTCCTCGAGGTGCTCGTTTTCCGCTCGCTTTTCAGAAACACCAAATCCGAGTTGCAAAAAGGAGCCAAATTATACTACCAGTGGGAAAAATGGCTCTGGCTCGCAGGGCTTGCCTTCCACTACGCCTTCCTGGTCATCCTGATAAGGCATCTGCGCTTTTTCACCGAACCGGTGCCCTTTTTCGTCCATGGCGTTGAAGGACTTGACGGCTTATGGCAGGTGGGGCTTCCCGGCATCTACATGACCGATCTGGTTTTCATGTTGGCGGTCACCTACCTGCTGATCAGAAGGCTCATCATTCCGCAGGTGCGCTACATATCGCTTCCGCAGGATTACTTTCCTCTTTTTCTGCTCTTTGCAATTGGAACAACGGGCATTCTTACCCGCTATTTCACCAGGGTCGACCTGATCAAGGTCAAGCAGCTCGCCATGGGACTTATTTCCTTTAAGCCGGTAGTTCCGGAAGGGATCGGGGTCGTTTTCTTCATCCATCTTTTCCTCGTAAGCGTGCTGTTTGCCTACTTTCCTTTCAGCAAGCTGATGCACGCCGGCGGCGTCCTGCTCAGCCCGACGCGCAATCTTCCCAACGACAGCCGCATCAGACGCCACATAAATCCCTGGAACTATCCGGTAAAAGTCCACACTTACGCGCAGTATGAAGATCATTTCAGGGAAAAGATGGTTGAGGCCGGATTGCCCGTGGAGAAAGAATTGGACGAAGCCGCAGTTACGGCCGAAGATTGATGAAGTCGGCGGCGGCGCTGCCGGATCTCGACAGCCCACCCACCCGCGAGGCGGGCGGGCGGACGGCTCCGGCACCTCACCGCCCCGATAACCCTACCAAGGAGTTATTTGAACAATGGCTAAGGTCCCCAAACCAAACGAACTCGCAGTTGAGCATGGGTTTCCCAAAACTGGATGGATGGACACCCCGGCCGTTTTCAAGTCCGGGAACTTCAGCTATCCGGGAAAGGCAAAAAACCTGCAAGCCCTCGGACTTCCAAACCCCAGGGAATGGTCTCCGCTCGATGAAGACTGGAAACTGCCCTCCAACTGGAAGCAGATCATCCTGGAAGGCATGCGGGAACGCCTTGACAAATACCGCTCGTTCAAGATTTTCATGGACATATGCGTGCGTTGCGGCGCCTGCGCCGACAAGTGCCATTTCTATCTGGGTTCGGGCGACCCGAAGAACATGCCCGTGCTCAGGGCCGAACTGCTGAGGTCGGTCTATCGCAAGGATTTCTCTCTTGCCGGCAGGCTGATGGGCGAAATGGTGGGCGCCCGCGAACTCACCGAGGACGTGGTAAAAGAATGGTTCATGTACTTTTTCCAGTGCACGGAATGCCGCCGCTGCTCGCTTTTCTGTCCCTTCGGGATCGATACGGCGGAGGTTACCATGATGGGCCGTGAACTTTTGAACCTGATCGGCCTGAACATCGACTGGGTCGTCGGCCCCGTGGCCAATTGCTACAATAACGGAAACCACCTCGGGATTCAGCCGCACGCATTCAAGGACATGCTTGAGTTTTTCGTAGATGAAATCGAGGCTGTAAACGGGATCCGGTGCGAGCCGACTTTCAACCGCAAGGGGGCCGAGATCCTATTTATCACTCCTTCGGGCGACGTTTTCGCAGACCCCGGCACCTATACTCTTATGGGCTACCTGATGCTCTTCCATGAGATCGGGCTCGATTACACGTGGAGCACCTACGCCTCGGAGGGCGGAAACTTCGGCATGTTCACCTCCCACGAGATGATGAAGCGCCTGAACGCCAAGATGTACGCGGAGGCCAAAAGGCTCGGGGTAAAATACATCATCGGCGGCGAGTGCGGCCACATGTGGCGCGTTATAAACCAGTACATGGACACGATGAACGGCCCCGCCGACTTTCTCGAAGTGCCGGTGTCCCCGATTACGGGCACCAGGTTCGACAACGCCGAGTCAACGAAGATGATACATGTCGTCGAGTTTGCCGCCGACCTGATCAAGAACGGCAAGCTCAAGCTCGACCCGGGCCGAAACGACAACCTGGTCATGACTTACCATGATTCCTGCAACCCGGCGCGCGGCATGGGATTTTTCGAAGAGCCGCGCTACGTGATCAAAAGCGTGTGCAACAATTTCCATGAGATGCCTCCCGAGACCATCCGGGAGCAGACTTACTGCTGCGGGTCGGGGGCGGGCTTAAACAACGACGAGTTCCTGGAAATGAGAATGCGGGGCGGGTTACCCCGGGCCAACGCGGTGCGTTACGTACATGAGAAGTTCGGCGTAAACGCGCTTTCGTGCATTTGCGCCATCGACCGCGCGGTGCTTACCTCGCTGATGGATTACTGGGTTCCCGGTGTGACAGTCTATGGAGTTCACGAACTGCTAGGCAACGCCCTCGTGATGGAAGGCGAAACCGAGAGGACCACCGACCTGCGCGGCGAGCCTCTGCCCGGAATGGAGGAGGGTAGCGAGAATGAAGCTGTATGATGGAAAGTATATCCTTGCCGGCCTGGTCATTTTCCTCGTGCTGGCAACCTTCCCGGTATGGTTCAATCATGGCAAGGCCGCTCCGCCGCCCGATCCCAAGATCGATACCCCGGTCATAAACCAGATGATCAACAAGCAGTGCGTTTTGCCCAAGGAAGAAATGATCACCGGGCATATGCAGCTTTTGAACGACTGGAGGACCCAGGTCGTCCGAAACGGCAAGAGAATGTATGTGGCAAGCGACGGCAAGACCTATGAAATGAGTCTCCAGAACGAGTGCATGAGGTGTCACTCCAATAAGTCTCAATTCTGCGACCAGTGCCATGACTACGCCGGGTTGCAAAAGGGCTCCGACCCCTACTGCTGGAATTGCCACATTCCTCCAAAGGAGAACAAGTGATGGAAACTGGCAGAAGGAATTTTTTGAAAATCGGCGGCATTTGTGCGCTTGGGCTTGGGTCTTTGCGGATAGCCGACGCGTTGGGCAAAACGGAGGCCCCCCCTAAATACATGGCGAACCTCCAGGCGCTTACCGCCAAAAGATGGGCCATGGTGATCGATCTGAAAGCCTGTTGGGAGCGGGGGAAGCCGGGGTGCAGGGAGTGTACGGAAGCTTGCCACACCATCCACAATGTTCCCGACATCGGAAACCCGCAGTGGGAGATCAAATGGATCTGGACCGAGCCCTTTGAGGGCGTTTTTGCCGACATGTCCAACCCCTACCTGCCCGGCGACGTCGCTCAAAAGCCCGTCATGGTGCTTTGCAATCACTGTGCGGAGGCCCCCTGTGTCCGGGTTTGCCCCACTCAGGCCACCTTCAAACGGGCCGACGGCATCACTATGATGGACTATCACAGGTGCATAGGGTGCAGGTTCTGCATGGCGGCTTGCCCCTACGGGGCCAGAAGCTTCAATTTCTGGGAGCCCAGGGAATACATCAAGACAGAACTCAATCCTAAGTTCCCCACCAGGGACGCCGGTGTGGTGGAGAAATGCAGTTTCTGTGAGGAGCGGCTTGCAGCGGGCGAGAGACCGGCCTGCGTCGAGGCTTGCAACAAGGACGCCAAGGCTATGTATTTCGGAGACCTCGAGGACCCCGATTCCGAAGTGCGCAAGATCCTCACCACGCGCTATTCGATCAGACGTAAACCTGAGCTCGGGACGGGTCCCGGCGTTTTCTATTTAATTTGAGGGGTGAGTTATGCTTGAAAGAGCAATGAGCGGAAGTTCAAGATATTACAAATTACTGGGGGTGCTGGCCGTCCTCATTGGCCTGGGGTTTGCCGCCTATCTCCTGGTGCTCGAAAAGGGCCACGGGGTTACGGGTCTTAGCAGGGACGTGTCCTGGGGACTCTATATCGCCCAGTTCACTTTCATGATAGGTATAGCGGCTTCTGCCGTCATGGTGGTCATGCCCTATTACCTGCACAACGTGAAGGACTTCGGCAGAATCGCCGTATTCGGGGAGTTTCTGGCCGTAGCAGCCGTCGGCATATGCCCTCTTTTCATCATAGTGGACCTTGGTAAACCGATGCGCGCCTTCAATATGCTGATCCATCCCACTCTGAACTCGGTGCTTTTCTGGAGTTTTTGCGTGCAAACCGGCTACCTGCTGCTCAATATCCTCATCGGATGGAATGTTCTGGAGGCCGAACGAAAAGGGACCAGCTATCCGAACTGGGTCAAGCCGCTCATATATATTTCCATCCCCTGGGCGTTCGGCATCCACACGGTTACGGCTTTTGTCTACGCAGGCCTTCCGGGGCACGACTACTGGCTGACGGCGATCCTGGCGGCCCGCTTCCTCGCCTCGGCGTTCTGCTCCGGGCCCTCGCTGCTCATCCTGCTCTGCTTCGTGCTCAAGAAATACACCAGGTTCGATCCGGGCAGGCAAGCCATCTCGAAGCTGACCAACATCGTCACCTACGCAATGTTCATCAGCGTCTTCTTTGTGGGCCTTGAATTCTTTACGGCTTTCTACAGCGCCATACCGGGAATGACGGAACCGCTTAAATATTTGTTCGTGGGCCTGGAAGGACACCACCGGCTCGTGCCGTTCATGTGGCTTTTTGTAATACTGGCGATCGCTGCGCTCGTCCTTCTCACCGTTCCCAAGTTCAGAAACAACGATCAGTATCTGATGATCGGCTGCGCGTGCGTCTTCTTTTCGATGTGGCTCGAAAAGGGCGTGGGACTCACCCTTGCGGGTTTTGTCCCCAACCCCTTCAATAAGATCGTCGAGTACGCCCCGACCATTCCCGAGATTATGGTTGCACTGGGCGTCTACGCGACAGGCGCCTTTATCCTCGCGGTGCTCTTCAAAATTGCCGTTTCGGTCAAAGAAGAAGTTGCTGCCTAGAAGGGTGATGAAAAGACGTCCAACTAATTATCGGTGGTTCAAGCGTCCAGTCGTGGTTAACTTCCATCTATAAGGGATACGTTACGCAACGTTAACAAAAGGATTTTTCGAAATGCATGGCAAGGTAAAATGGTTCAGTGATCAGAAGGGCTACGGATTTATCGCGGATGATTCCGGGAAAGAATATTTTGTTCACCATAGCGCCATAGAAGGCCAGGGCTTCAAGAGTTTGCAGGAAGGCGAGAGTGTGAACTTCGAGGTCGAACAGGGGACCAAGGGACCGCAGGCGGTTCGCGTACAGAAGGCGGCCGACTGAAAAATCGCGTAGGTGAATGGGTGAATCGGCGAGTCTGTCTCACCCTTTCACCTATTGCACACCCAACTGTTTCTGTTTGATCTGAAGCAAGAAATCGTTCTTGACTGTCACCACACCATGGTTTATCTATCCGCCTGGCTGTAGCAATATGCCTGATTGAGATCCATTGGGCTTTTAGCGCTGCAAACACAAAAATCTTTTAGAGGGTCTTACCCAGGCCCCAAACAGTTTTTTTTACGGCCCGCCAAAAGCGGGCTTTCTTTTTGTGGAGCATACGTGAAAAAGGTCCTGACTGTAATTCAGCTCGCAATTGTTGCCGGTATCACTATTTATGGGACGATATGCCTTTATCGGGGCGACTTTGAAGGGGCCTACACGACCTTCCCTCTTCTGCTTTTCTATTACGTCTGGTTCGTGGCCATGAAACGTCGGCAAAATCCGGAAAACACCGACGACCATATGAACCCCTGAATTCAATGTTATAATCGCAAAAGCCAGACCGGGAATCTGAAAAAAACACGGAAACAGATACTCCATGCGAATCAGCAGGCCCATGAAATTTATTCTTGTCTTTGTTGCTCTTGCCTTGGTCGTTTCGACCTGCATTCGCAGGTCTCGTTTTCGGATAAGGGTCGAAACTCCCAGGGAGTATCCCGCTTTGGCGGTGCGCATCACAGAGGCCGGGGAGAACCTGTGGGAAATTCCCAGGAAGACCGTGAGCGTGGGTTCGGGTCAAAAGTCCTATGTCCTTCGCCTTGAGTTGCTTCGGGCAAAAAGAATCGAAGTCGACCCGGGAGTGGTGGAGCACGGCGATGAGGTTGTGGTCCGCTCCGAGAGGCTGCGCTCCGGGGACCTGGTTCTGGCCGATCCCGGCTCGATTGAAGAAGGGGCTGCAATTTCAGTAAATGGCCTGGATGAAAAGCACCTCATAGAGCTTACGATTGAGGCTGGAGTTGCGGCTGCCCGGAACAGGGACCTGCGGGAAAGCGCCCGGTTCATATCGCGCGGGTATTGCGATGAGTGGGGATTTGACTTCCGCTTGATGACGGCCTTTCTTGCGAAGGCTTACAGGGAATTCGATCACCCGCAGGTCGAATTGACCTCGGCGCCCGATATCGGCATTGAAGGTTTCGGGGCGCTGATCCGGACCGCCGTTAAGGTTCAGGCGGCCCGTAAGGGCAGAAATAATTACCTGCTGGGAGATCCGCAGAATTCCAACAAATTGCTGGTAAGAATGGAAAAGCTTGATTCGGGGTGGAAACTAGCCCAGATAAAGGGGCTTGAGCCGCTCGGTTTCGAGGAAAAATGCATGAAGCTGCTTGGCGCGGAGGTCGGGCTCCCCCTCAGCGATCAGGAACAAAGGGAGAAGAAGCAGTTCTGCATGCCGTGCCGCGAAAGTATGGCCGATCGGTTTGGCGGCGGCGGGTAACAAAATCCCGGGTACGGAGCAGACGAATACGGTGACATCTCCCCTCTCCGTGTATGTGGATGTGATTTTTTGGTTTTCGCGCCATTGTTTTTCATATAGAGTTCGGGCGCGAATTAAGGGGATACGGTCGCAGGAGCCCTACCCTGAGTCTTTTATTTACCGATTTACAGGTGTTCTTATGAAACTTTGCATCGGAGCCGATCACGCCGGTTTTGAGTTGAAGGAGCTTGTGGCTTCCTGTCTTAGAGGGGCGGACATGGAGGTAGTGGACGTTGGTACCAACAGCCCCGACCCGGTCGATTACCCGGTCTATGCCCTTCGAGTCGCGCGCGCGGTGCAGAGTGGACAGGCGGACCGCGGCATCCTGGTGTGCGGCAGCGGGACCGGGATGTGCATGGCGGCCAACAGGGTCCCCGGAGTGCGGGCCGTGAACGGACGCGAGCCGTTCGAGGCGCGCATGAGCCGGCGTCACAATGACACCAACATTTTGTGCCTTGGGTCCCGTTTTATCGGCGTTGACCTGGCCCTTGAAATAGTGCGCGAGTGGATAAATGAGCCTTTCGAAGGCGGCCGCCATAAGAGGCGCATCGATCTGATCGACAGCCCAAAGGCCGAATGACGGGTAATGGACTTATAGGACTAATATGACCTATTTTTCCATAGGGAGATCAAAATGACATTCCAGGAACTTATTGTTGCCCTTGACAAGTTCTGGGCCGACAGAGGATGCGTGATCCAGCAGCCCTATGACCTCGAAGTCGGCGCGGGCACGTTCAATCCCGCCACCTTTTTGAGGGTCCTCGGGCCGGAGCCGTACAATGTGGCTTACGTCGAACCGTCCCGGCGGCCCACCGACGGCCGGTATGGAGAGAACCCGAACCGGCTCCAGCATTACTATCAGTACCAGGTGATTCTTAAGCCTTCTCCCGCCGATTCGCAGGGAGTGTACCTGGAGAGCCTCAAGAGCTTTGGCGTCGACCCCCTGGATCACGATATCCGCTTTGTCGAGGATGACTGGGAATCGCCCACCCTGGGGGCCTCGGGCCTGGGCTGGGAGGTCTGGCTCGATGGGATGGAAATAACGCAGTTCACTTACTTTCAGCAGGTCGGCGGCCTCGCCCTCAGTCCGGTCAGCCTGGAGTTGACCTACGGCCTGGAAAGAATCTCGATGTACCTGCAGGGTGTCAACTCCGTCTATGACCTCATCTGGAGCGGCAATGTCACTTATGGCGACGTGCACCACCAGGGTGAGGTGGAATGGTCCCATTATAATTTCGAAGAGGCGGACGTGGGCATGCTTCTCAAGCTCTTCGGCATGTACGAGGCCGAATCGTTGCGCATGAACGAGCGCGGACTGGTCCTGCCCAGCTATGACTATACGCTCAAATGCTCCCACGTGTTCAATTTGCTCGATGCGCGCGGGGCGATCAGCGTAACCGAAAGGACCAACTATATCGCCAGGGTCAGGAACATGGCGCGCAATGTGGCGCACGCCTATTACGCCCAGCGAGAGAAAATGGGATTCCCGCTCTTGAACAAGTTTTGAGTTTTGAGTTTTTAGTTTTTAGTTAAATTAACTCAAAACCAACAACTAACAACTAAAAACTCTTCAAAGGTGAACAGATGTCGAAGACCCTGTACATAGAGATTGGAACCGAAGAAATACCGGCCGGCTACATCCTTGCCGCACTGGAATCGATGTCTTTGCGGATGTGCCGGTTTCTGGATGAAAACCGCGTAGCGCACGGTGAACCCACGGTTACCGGCACGCCTCGCCGGCTGGTGTTGAATGTGCCCGGTGTTGCGGATTCCCAGCAGCCCGTGAGGACCGAGGTCATCGGGCCGCCCAAAAGCGCCGCATACGATGCTCAGGGAAAGCCCACGAGGGCTGCCGAAGGTTTTGCAAAAGGACAGGGCGCAAGCGTCGGGGACCTCACAATAAAGCAGACGCCCAAGGGCGAGTATCTTTGCGTCTTTCGAGAGGAAGCCGGTCTTGCGGCAAAAGAACTCCTGGAGAAAATGCTCCCGGACTTCATCGCCAAAATTCCATTTCCCAAGTCCATGCACTGGTCATCCTACAGTGTGACTTTTGCCAGGCCGATTCAATGGATCGTGGCCCTGTTCGCTCAAGAGGTCCTGGAGTGCGAATACGCTCAAGTGCGCTCCGGGAAAAAGTCCATGGGCCACCGGTTCATGAGTCCCGTGTGGATCGAGGTCCATGACCTCGAGGGCCATCGCGAAAACCTCAGGAAGAACTACGTCATACTCGACACAGCCGAGCGGCGCGAACTCATTCGGCAGGGCGCCGCAACGGCCGCCGCAGGGGTTGGCGGCAAGGTCCTCGCAGACGATGAGCTTCTCGATGAAGTCACACAACTGGTCGAGTTCCCTCAGCCGCTCGTCGGACGGTTTGAAGACAAGTATCTCGAACTTCCTGCCGAACTGCTTATTACGGTCATAAAGAAGCACCAGCGCTACTTTGCCCTAACGGACGGCGCCGGCGCGCTGGTCCCATATTTTGTGACTATTTCCAACACCGTTCCAAGGGATTTCGCACTGGTGGAAGCAGGCAACGCAAGAGTTGTGAGGGCGCGGCTCGAAGATGCCCGTTTCTATTACAGGGAAGATCAGATGACGCTGCTCGACGACCGGGTCGAACAGCTAAAGGGGGTCGTTTTCCATTCGAAGATCGGAACGAGCTATGAAAAAATGGAGCGCTTCAGCGAACTGGCCACGATGCTGGCTGAGCGGGTTGCCCCTGAGCGCGTGGTCGAGGTTGGCCGCGCGGCCAGGCTTTGCAAGGCCGATCTTGTGTCGGGCGTGGTGAGCGAATTTCCGGAACTCCAGGGGATAATGGGAAGGACTTACGCGCTGCTCCAGGGCGAGCCGGAAGCAGTTGCAGAGGCCATCTGCGAGCACTACCTGCCCAATCGGTCGGGCGGGCCGGTCCCTTCGCGAATCGAAGGCTCGCTCATAAGCATCGCGGACAAAATCGACACAATTGCCGCATGCTTCGGGGTCGGGCTGCTTCCAACCGGTACGGCCGACCCGTTTGCCCTGCGGCGCCAGACGCTTGGAATCATACGGATCGTGCTTGAAACGCCACTGCGAATTTCACTGGGCGAGATCATAGACAGGGCGCTCGCACTGCTTTCCAATAAGCTCGTCCGACCGGCGGAAAATGTAAAACGGGAGATAACGGCCTTTTTCGAAGGACGCCTTCAGCACTACCTTGCAACCCTCGACGAGGGGGCAAGACCCGACGTGATCGAGGCGGCGCTTTCAGTGGGGATAGACGATCTGCTCGAAGCTGTCGAAAGGACCAACGCGCTTGCCCGCTTTACAGCAAGGCCCGACTTCGGCGCCCTGGCGACCGCAGTTAAGCGGGTGGCCAACATCATCAAGGAGCCCGAGACTACGCCGGTTGACGCTTCTCTTTTTAAAAACCCGGCCGAAGGGCTGCTCTTCGGCGAACTCGTGTCTGCCCAATTAGAAGTGAACATCCGGCTCGCCCGGTCGGATTTTGCCGGCGCCCTGGCATCCATGGCCGGGCTTAAACCCATGATAGATTCCTTCTTCGATTCCGTGCTCGTTATGGACAAGGACGACTCGGTTCGGCGAAACCGGCTTGCGCTGCTCACCCGAACGCGGGACCTTTTTGCCCGAGTGGCGGATTTCCGCAAAATTCAAACCCCCTGAGTGTAGATTTAAGATCGCAAATACTTAACTTTACTAATATCGTATCGCGGAACGCAGCGGGCCTTCCGGATGTGCTGAGGCCGAAACACGGAGACGAAAGGACAAGACCGTCTCCCCTTCTCCGAGTCTTGCCACTGCCGTGTCCCCGCGCCGTTGTCCGCCTCGTATCTTCTATTTGCGATTTTCTTTAAGGAGGGGGTTAACAATGCTCGATAAACGCACGCTGCACATGAAGGTCCAGGAACAATGCGATTGCTTCGCCAACTCCGACCCGCTCGGTGAAATGGCCGGTCTGATCAAAGAGAAGGATCCAGAAGAGGGCGCGCTGAAATGGATTGCCCTGGCTGTTTTGCATGGAATTGACAGAAACGCGGAAAAAATCTCTCTTCGCCGCACCGCCGAGGGAGGGGTTTCGGTAACTGCAAAATATCGGAAAACCGAACTGCCCAGCCCCTCGACGGCGATTGGACGGAAAGTTTTCGATGTGGTCAAGGGAATCACCCACATCGAAGGAGATAAAGGAAAGTCGCCGGTTGTGATCGGCATTCGCGACAGCAGCGTGGAGCTTGAAATGACGCTCGACCGCGACGGCGGCAAAGAAGAAGAAGTTGTCCTGAAATTTCCCGATTAGGGTGAAATTGCCAAACGTGCGGGTCAAAACTGACACGGACACAGGGTGCAATACATTGGTGCTTATTCCATCATTAAAACTCCACGCCCCGCTAGAGCTTGCCCTGCCCTTGATTCTGGGTCCGGGGCAGGCTCTGATCCGGGGTGGGCAGCCTGGAAGGCAGTATCTTACCCTCCGGAGTCTTGGGAACATTTCTTGACGCAGGTATTTTGTTTTGTGGGCCCGCTTGGCCGCTACCCTCTTTTCCCTCGTTGCGCGAGGTGCTCTGTGGTGCGGTGGGCAAGCCACCTTGCGGATCTTTGATATTGCTTATTTCGGCGCTGTATGCTGACTCTTTGCCCTTTGCGCTATAAGCAGTCACCGCAAAAAAATACGCCTTCCCCTCTTCCAGGTTGTCTATGACGGCACTGGAAGTAAACCGTCCTTTCACTTTAACTGTTTTTGTATAATGCCTCGGTTGGTCCCCGTAGTGTATCCTGTAGCCAACGACCGCCGGATCGTTGCTTGGGTCCCAACCTATCCCGATCGAGGCAGCCTCGGTTGGCGCCACTCTGCATAGGATCAGGAAAAATACCGCCCACAGCACAGCGGCGGGGTATGTCCCCGCGCAAAGTCTCCGCCTCAAGCTTCACCTCTCTTTTTGATGGCGCTCACTTACGAGCGCAAAATCCCTTTGAGCCATTTCCCGGATAAAACTCCGCCATCCCGCCCTCAATCCCGCTTGTAACCTGAGCGACAGAAGTATAAACTTGTGCGGGAACTCCGGATGATGCCTGCAGTTTGCGATTCGGATTTTTGGCTGAAATTTTTCTGACCCGAAAAAGGATTCTTCGTCCCGGCGGGAAAATCGGGGGTTGCTTGTGCGGGGAGGCCGTAACTGCAAAACGCGGAGAAGGGGAGATGTGGTTGTCTCCGTGTCTCCGTATCTTCGGGTCAGTCTCTTCACCGCGTCACCGCCTCGAAGCTTCCAGCTCCTGCTGGAGAAACAAAGGGGAACATCATGACTAAAAACATGGATACAAAGAAAGATGCGAAGAAAAAGCCAGGCAAGAGCTTAAAGGAAAAGAGGGCCGAAAAGAAGTCCAAAAAGGAGACCAAAAAGTAAAATGACGTAAATGGGTGAGCAGGCGGCAATCCACTCATACTGAGTTGCGTTCAAGACCGTTCGCCCTGAGGTATCGAAGGGCGGATGCTCTGGTCCGTACATGCCTCGATACCTCAGCACGAAGGGGCAGGACATGCTGCCTCCTCAAACGCAACTTGGTATCACATCCGCTTTTCGCTGTTGGGAAGTCATCAACAGGTTATATGTTGCCGCCTCCCCTCCCTTTTCGAACTGGATGGTCACCATAAGAAGCAGTTTTGTCCGTCTGGAACTGGATGATCTTCATATCTTCCTGCTCTGTGTGAAAAGCGGCTTTCCAGCCTTTTTCCATATGAACCTCCAGTTAATTGCAAAACCTTTTCAAAGGAGCCAAGTTCATGAGCGATCAATATGATGTCGAGTTGACCCAGGACCATATTATTCTTCGGGATATGGTTCGTAAATTTGCAGACAAGGAAATTGCACCCTTTGTCGAGCAGGATGAAAATGACCATCGTTTCCAACGAGAACTCGTGGACAAGATGGCGGAACTGAATCTTTTCGGCTGTCCGATCCCGGAGGAATACGGCGGGAACAATATGGGTTACCTGGCCCACGCCCTGGTAACCGAAGAGATCGGCAGAGTATCCGGTTCGCTCAGGATCTCTTTAAACATGCAAACCATGGGAACGGCCCTGTCCATCCTGAAATGGGGCAGTGACGAACTCAAAAAGAAATATATTCCCGAACTCATGTCCGCCAGGCTGCTGGGCTGCTTCGCAATCACCGAACCGAATGCGGGTTCCGATACCGTGTCCATGGCCACTACCGCGGTGAGGGACGGAGGCCGCTACATTCTCAACGGCCAAAAGAATTGGATCAGTTGGGCGCCTGTTGCCGACATAGGGATAATATTCGCAATGACGGACAAGGCTGCAAAGCACAAAGGGATGAGCGCCTTCCTCATGGACATGCACTCGCCCGGCGTGTCCACTATTGCCACCAAGGCCAAGCTGGGTATCTGGGCCTGCCCGACCGGTGAAATAATTATGGAGGACGTAAAGGTCCCGGCAGGCAACATCATAGGTCAAGAAGGAAAAGGCTTTAGCCACCTCATGGAGGAACTCATCAGCACGCGGCTTACTGCCGCGGCCGGCGCGGTTGGAAGTTGTCAGGCAGCCCTGGACGCGTCTATCAAATACGCGTGCGAACGCAATCAGTTCGGCCGTCCAATCGCGGAATTCCAGATGGTCCAGGAAGTGATCGCAAGGATGGTCGCTGAAACAGAGGCCGCCAGAGCGCTGGTCTGGAAATGCGCCATTCAGAAGGACCACGGTTTGATCAACAACAATAGAGAGACCGTACTGGCTAAGTATTATGCATCCCGCGCTGCGGACGAAGTCCCAAACCTGGGCCTGGAGGTCTTGAGCGCATATGGGTATTCCAATGAATACCCCATTGCCCGAATCCTTCGCGACGGAAAGGTGTACAAGATCCTCGAGGGTGCCACGAACATCATGAAGATGATTCTCGCGACAGATGCACTCGGGATAAAAAAGGCCAACAAATAAGGCGGCCGCAAGTGCCCACCCAACTTAAAATCAACCTGTGGAAACAATTGGGGGTAGCTTATGAGAGAAGTGGTCATACTGGGGGCAGCCCGGACTATTGGCGGACAATTCGGAGGATCGTTCCAAAACCTGACCGCTCCGGAGCTCGGCGCTGCGGCGGTCAGGGAAGCTATAAAACGTTCCGGAATCACACCCGAGGTTATAGATCAAACCGTCTTCGGCAACGCCTGGCAGGCAGGGGTGGGACCTAATGCGGCCAGGCTCAGTTCTGTCATGGGCGGTGTTCCGGTCGAGGCCCCTGCGGTTACGGTCAACGTCCGCTGCGGATCGAGCATTCAAGCTTTGATTTTCGGGGCGCAGGCAATCAAGGCGTGTGACGTCGATACCGTTCTGGTGGGCGGGACTGAGAGCTCAAGCCAGGTCCCATACGGACTGCAGCGGGCCCGATGGGGCTATCGCATGGGCGACGGCCAATTAACCGATCTGATGCACAAGGATGGGTTCCGATGTCCGCTCGGCGGCGGTCTCATGGGTGAAATAACTGAATGGCTTGCCGAGGAAAGAGGCATTTCGAGACAAGAGCAGGACGCCTTTGCAGCAGAATCTCAAAACAGGGCCGAGGCCGCTGTTGAGGCAGGAAAATTCCTCGAAGAAATCGTCCCGATTGAAGTCAAGGGGAAAAAGGGAGAACTCATCTCAGTTACTGACGAAGAGATTTACCGCAAAGGCGTCACTGCTGAGAGTTTGAGCAAATTGCCTCCGGTTTTCAAAAAAGGCGGGAGCATCACCGCAGGCAATGCATGCGCCCTGTGCGATGCAGCATCCGCCGTCGTACTTATGGACAGAGCGAAGGCGCAGGCAATGGGGCTAGAACCCATGGCCCTGCTGCGCGGCTATTCGTTTGTGGGAGTCGATCCCAGGCGCTTCGGCATTTCGCCCGTGAAAGCCATCCCGGCGGCGCTCAAAAAAGCCGGCCTTATGCTCGGCGATATCGACCTGGTCGAACTCAACGAGGCGTTCGCAGCCCAATATATTGCCTGCGAGCGGGACCTCGGCCTCGACCGCTCCAAAGTCAATGTCTACGGAGGAGCGATCGCCCTGGGGCACCCTGTGGCCGCTACGGGCGCCAAGCTGCTCACTACGTTGCTCTATGCGATGAGACAGCGCGACGCGGCCTTGGGGGCTGTGAGCATGTGTATTGGCGGGGGCAATGGTGTGGCTGCGGTTGTCGAGCGACTGAACTAACTTGTGATTCAGGGGAGTTGAATATGCCTGTGAAAAAAATTCTCGTCGTCGGCGCTGGAAACATGGGAGCAGGGATTGCGCAGCTCTTTGCCCAGCAGGGTTTTGAAAGCGCGATCAGCGATATCAGCCTGGATCTTTCCACCGGGGCCAAAGCCCGCATAGAGAAGGGGCTTCAGAAAAGGGTGGAGCAGGCGAAGCTGACCGAAGATCAAAAAAACTCCGTTCTTTCACGCATCTCGGCTGCGGGTGATCTAAGCCCGGCCCGGGAATGCGATTTCGTGATCGAGTGCGTCCTGGAGGACATCGAAATAAAGAGGAAAGTTTTTGCGGAGCTGGACAAGCTTGCCCGGCCTGATGTCATATTGGCCACAAACACAACTTCGCTTTCGATCAGCGCTATCGCTGCGGCCACGGGACGCCCGGATAAAGTGGTCCAGATGCATTTTTTCAACCCACCCACAATAATGAAGCTTGTGGAGATCATGCCGGGCGCGAAAACCTCTCCGGAGACCTTGACGGCGGTCACAGCGCTGGCAAAACAGATCGGCAAGGACCCGGTGGTCTGTAAGAACGAAGCCCCAGCCGGGATTGTCAGCCGGGTTTTGGGACAAATGCTAAACGAAGCGACATGGCTGGTGGCCTCCGGGGTGGCGTCGCCCGAAGACGTCGATAAAGCCATGAAGCTTGGGGCCAATCATCCGATGGGGCCGCTGGAGCTGCTCGATCTTATCGGCCTCGACGTCCATCGTGCGAAAATGCAGACTCTGGCCGCCATCCTGAAGGACCCCCGCTACAAACACCCGGAACTAATCGACCGGATGATAGGCGAAGGCCGCCTGGGCAAGAAAGTGGGCAAGGGTTTCTACGCTTATGAAGATGGGAAATGATGTTTAAAAACATCAAACTTCGCCGGGGCGGACTGAAAGGAGGTAATGTATGGACCTTAGAGGCAAAGTATTGGGTTTATCAGAGGCCGTCGAGCGATATGTACATGATGGGGCCCTGATTTCATTTGGCGGATTTTCCGCCACCCAATGCCCAATGGCGGCAGTCCACGAAATCATTCGCCGGAGGATCAAAAACCTTCATGTCGTGGCGGCTTCCAATGGACAGGCTGTTGATGAATTAATCGGCGGCGGCTGCGTCGAGGGCATTGAAATAGCTTACGGCGGCAACGGCAGGTTCGCCTCGACCTGCATACGCTTCAGAAGAGCTGCTGAAAGAGGCGAAATCAAGGTAGAGGATTACTCGAATTACCAAATGACCTTAAGGTTCATGGCCGGCGCCATGGGTGTTCCTTTTCTTCCAACGTACAGCTCCCTGGGTACTGATATTGTCAAAAAGTGGGGATATGACGAAGAAGAAAGACGCCAAAATCCACAACTGGCGCCAAAGAAACTTCTCATCCTTGACAACCCGTTCAACGTCACCGGCCGGGTAGATCAACTGGTGCTCGTGCCTGCTCTGCAGCCCGATATTACCATTATCCACGCTCAAAGAGCCGATATCTGGGGCAACGTTCAGTTAATGGGCTTGCAGTTTGCCGACATCGAGCAGGCCAAGGCTTCAAAAAACCTGATAGTGACTTGCGAAGAGATCGTCGAAACCGAAGAACTCCGAAAAGATCCTTACAGGAACCAGATTCTTAACTTTCAGGTGAGCGCTGTGGTGGAAATTCCCTGGGGCGCCTACCCTTGTGCCGTGTTTGGATACTATGACTACGATCCATGGTTCTTGCGCGATCTGTACCAAAAAGCCGCGAAGAACGAATCCGAATGGCAGGGCTACCTGGATAAATATGTCTACGGGACCAAAGATAGACAGGAGTTTTTAGACCTGATCGGCATAGACAGGCTTCAGACTCTACTGGCTGATAAGGAAGCCGGATACAATCCAAGTCTAAACCGGAGGTGAGGATGATGGCTCAGTATAGCCTTCAAGAGATGATGGCGATTATTGCGGCAAGAGAAGTTAAAAACTCCGACATTGTCATGTGCGGTACGGGGATAGCTATGCTCGCCGCTATAGCCGCCAAGAAAATTACTGCGCCACGGGCCTCGATTTTTTTCGAGACGGGAGCGGTAGACGTGCAGTTTGCGCAAATACCTTTAAGCCTGGCCGATCCAAGAATTATGCAGGGAGCGATACGGCTGGCAGGCTTGGCCGAGTCCTTCAATATGATCCAAAATCGGACTACCGGGCGTAACGTTATAAGCATCCTCGGCGCCGCCCAGATCGACATCTATGGAAATTTGAATTCCACGGCAATAGGAGATTACCGCAAACCGAAGGTGCGTTTTAGCGGCAGCGGTGGAGCATGTGACATTGGGTCGCTGGCCGGTCAATTTTGGGTCTTCATGGAATTAGGGAAACGAAGGTTCGTAGAACAGGTAGATTATTTAACCACCCCCGGCTTCCTGGAAGGACCGGGAGCACGTGAAAAACTTGGACTGCCCGGCGGCGGCCCTGCACTGGTCATAACCAATAAGGCCTGTTTCCGTTTTGACGATACGAGCAAAGAAATGTATCTCCATAGTTGCTATCCGGGCTTTACACCGCAAGCTATCCAGGAGGAGATCGGTTTTAAGATCGATTTGACCAGGGCAACTGAAGCGAACCCTCCAACCGAACACGAACTCAACATTCTTCGAACACAGTGTGATCCAGATAGAATGGTCCTAAAAGGTTAGTCTGCAGCCTGGATGAACTTTAGTCATGATGTCGTTTTATGGACTCAAATTGATATTGACCCCACAGGAGGCGACTGATGGTAGCAATTACCTCGGGCCATATTATCGGTATGGTCGTCACATTGTTGATCATTGTCGGCGCAGGCATCTATGCCGGAACCAAGGTCAAAGGCGAAAGAGACTTTTCGGGCGCATCCCGTAAGGCCGGCTCGGCAGTTGTCGCCGGAACTATCATGGGGACCCTGGTAGGTGGATCGTCCACCATCGGCACTGCACAATTAGCATTCCAATACGGTCTGGACGGCTGGTGGTTTAC
>JBEKQE010000088.1:0-28683 GCA_049520035.1 Syntrophobacteraceae bacterium
CGTTTTAAACAAGCGTGGAAATTCGTTCTTATGCCTTAATAGACCCGAAGACGCCCTTGAGAGTTATAATCGTGCCCTGGAACTGGCGCCGCGCAATGCGTTTTTATTATTTAACCGGGCCAATGTCCTGCAACAGCTTGCCCGCATGGATGAAGCCCTGGAAAGCTATGGTCAGGCATTGGCATACAAACCGGAGCTGGCTGAAGCAAAGATGGAACAAAGTCATTGCTGGTTGGCCATGGGGGATTTTAAAAGGGGGTTCCAAGAGTATGAATCGAGGTGGGAATACCCTCTGCTTAAATCTGTCAGATTGAAATCATCCGAGCCTTTATGGCTTGGGGAAGAGAGTCTGGCCGGCAAAACTATTCTGCTCTGGGCTGAGCAAGGATTTGGGGACACGATTCAGTTTTTGCGCTATGTGCCGATGGTAGCACAAACTGCAGGGATGACGATTCTTCGTGTGCCCCCACCGTTGCGGTCATTGGCTCAGACACTCGATTGCCCCGTATCGATTATCACCTTCGCAGACGCATTGCTTCCCCACAATTTCAATTGTCCGTTGATGAGCCTGCCCCTGGCATTTGGCACTACCCTGGAATCAATCCCCTCGGATGTTCCATATTTGAGCGCAAAAGCCGATCAGGTTGAAAACTGGCGAAATCAGCTTGGACCGCACGCCAGGCTGAGGATTGGTCTTGTCTGGGCGGGCCGCAGGCACGAACCCGTTAACCATACACGCGACGTGGGATTGGAAGTCCTTGATTCCCTGACACGCCTTGACGTAGAGATTATAAGCCTGCAAAAGGAAATTCCCGACCATGACAGGAGGGTGCTCGAGTCCATGCCGAAGATTACTTCTTTGGGTGAAAAACTGTCGGATTTCGCAGACACGGCTGCCCTGATTGAAAACCTTGACCTGGTGATCGCCGTCGATTCGGCGGTTGCTCACCTCGCGGGAGCACTGGGAAAGCCTGTCTGGATTATGCTAAGGCATTCCGGCGAGTGGCGCTGGCTTCTGGAGCGCAGTGACTCCCCATGGTATCCCACCGCGCGGCTTTTCCGCCAGGAAGACCCTGGCGACTGGGCTGGAGTGGTTAGTAATATAACGCAACAGTTGCAGGCATTGATGGTTCAACGCAACGCTGACAACCCGTAAGCACACCTTACGATTTGAAACCGGATTCAATTCCACCAGGTTGTGGCCGGCATAAATCATAAATTGGCCAGTTGGGCGGTCAGGTAACTTTGCATCTCGTCCATCTGGGCCACAACGGTGTCCATGTTCTCAAACTGCATTTGCATAATTGACATCTGCGAGTTGATATTTGCCTGCATGTTGCTCACTTGCTGATTGAGCTGGGTGATACTGTTCTGCAGTCCGGTTGTCTGGGTGGCAATCGTCCCCTTTGCGGCGGTAAATCCACTCACGAGGCCATTGATAAGACTCGCGATTCCGCGGTTCACCGTGATAGTAGCGCTTGCCCCCGCCGTGGTCCCGGTGTAGCTGACTTCAAGGCCGTTGGCGCCGCTGGCTGTGTCATTAAGGGTCAATACATTGCCCGAACCGCTGGCGGTCTGACCGTCAATTGTGCCTGCGATGTTTTGACCTGTGCCCGGAGGCGTACTTACATAGACGCTATACGCACCCGATTGGGTGGCTCTGGAATTGTAGACATATTGAAACTGGCTGTTGCTGCTGACGCCGGAATCCGAAAGAAGATTAACCACGCCTGAGAAGTTGCTTGAGAGCGCCTGCTCGAACGTGGTCGTATTCAGACTGAGCTGACCATTGCTGCCTGCCGTTATTCCGATATCGGCGAGATAGTCCAGACTCCCGGTACCGACCTGGCTCATTACAGTGGATTGAAGTTGTGATTTTATCAATTCCAGATCGGTATCGCCGAAAAGCGGCCCGCCTGTTGTATTTGAAGTGGCATTGTAGGTATTCTGGGTATTGACGTATGAAATGACGGTGTTATAGGCGCTAATCCAGGTGTTGATGTTGTTTTGGATGTCCTGGGTATCGGGGCTGACGTTGACCGTCAAGGTCGTATTCGGGTCCGATCCGAGCAGATTGAGCGTAACCCCCGAGATTGCGTTAGTAACAGTATTGGTCGGGCTTGTCATGCTCATGCCGTCTACTGTAAAAGAGGCGTTTTCACCCTGCTGGAGCACATACTGGTTGATCGACCCGGCCTGTCCAAAAGACCCAAAATTCAGTTCCCCGGCGTTGGAAGCTTGAAGGGAAGCCTGGAGATTAACGGACAGATAGCTCGTCCCGGTTGCATTGTCGGTTACCTGAATTTGCCCGGTTGAAGTAACTGTCGCGGTGACGTTGCCAAAGACGGTCTGAATCTCAGTAAGGAGGTCCCCGACCGTTGTGGTTGGGGTTATAGCGAAATCGGTCGCCGTCACTGCATTCCCGTCGTGATCCTTCCCTGAAATGGCGATCTCGTCTCCGGACGTGTAGTTGTTGTATCCATAAATGCTGGTGATGTTCGTAGAAGCAGTGATAGGAGTCGAATCCGTTTGGAAAGTACCAAAATTTAGTGTTCCGGAACTGGCGCCTATTGAAGTAGTGAGATTAACGGAGAGTTGGCTCGCCCCTGTTGCATTATCGTTTACCTGAATTTGCCCGCTTGAATTAACTGTCGCGGTGACGTTGCCAAAGACGTTCTGAATCTCCGTAAGGAGGTCCCCGACTGTCGTAGTCGAGGAGATTGCGAGACTGGTTGGTCCCACTGCAGTCCCATTGTGAGTCGTTCCGGAAATGGTGATCGTGTCCCCTGAATTGTAGGTATACCCATATATACTCCCTATTTCAGTGGTAGAGGTGATCGAAGTCGAACCATCCGTTGTATTCGCAACATTTCCGGCAACCCCGATCACGCCTGTGTTCGCAACGCTCCCGGTAACCCCGACCGTAGCCGCCCGGTTTCCCTGGATCAGGCCAAGAGTTTGCAGCACATTGTTATTGTCCGTCCAACTGGTCATGCCCGCAATATTGAGGCTGTAGGTTGTCTGAGAACCATTGGTTGTCGGGACAACAGAAGCGGAAATACCTGCGTTGACCAGCGTCTGTTGTATTTGCTGCAGGGTGTCGCTCAAGTCAATAACAATGTTGGATTTTCCGTTTATGGTCACAGTTCCGGTAGTGCTGTCAATTCCGAGCAGGGCGGCAACACCGGTGGAAGGGCTCGAAAAGCTGCTGCTTTGGGCGCCTCCGGTTACCGGGTTTTGAATAGCTCCTGTCCCGGCCCCGTTGAATCCAAGGCTTTCGAGCGTATCCGAAGCCGAACCATCCAGAAGGCTGATTCCGGCGGCCCCTGTCTGTGCGCTGGTAAGCACCAGCCGGTAGGTGGTCGGCGAGTCCTGCATTATTGAAGCCGATACGCCGGTAGCTTGAGCGCCGGTATTTGCATGGTTTATGTTAGTCTTTAAATCCTGAAGCGTATCGGTTGAAGCAACCTCAATGGCCTTACCGTTTACCAGGATGGTCCCTGAGATACCGAGCGCAGCCGTCTCTGAGGAAAAATCTCCCGAGGCGAGTTGCTCCGCTTGCGCAGTGTTCTTGATAACTACCTCATAGCTGCCGTTGCTGGCCGAAGAGGAGGCCGAGGCGGAGAGCAGCGATGAGGCGCTCACGCTTGAAGAGGAAGCCACGGTGGCGCTGTAGAGGTTCAGGCCTTTACTGTTGCCTGTACCGTCGCTTGTCAGGGCGTTTGTGGCGGTTTGGAGTGCGGTCAGGTCACCGTCGAAGGTTTGCCAGGCGGAGACTTCGTCGTTGCAGGTCGTTATTTGATTAGTGTAGGGTGTCAGACTCTGTTCTGAAACCGCCTGCAACTGGGTCAGCATGCTCTGCCAGTCGATGTTGGTCCCCATGCCGGTAAGGCCCAACTCACTCAACGTCGACGATGAAGATGCTGTGGAAGACACTGCAGACACTGAGTTCTCCTTTGGGGTGGTGTAGTTGCGGAGGATCGCCGCTCCCACCGTCTTGTTGACGGCCTCGATCCGCAACTGTTGCTAAAATGAACCTGTGCTCAATTACAATCGGTAAAATTGAGCCTGAACTGAAGAAAAAAATAGTCTGCTCTTTGTAAGATTTTTGAGTGCGGCTGGTTGCTGCAACGAGGGGCTTATTGCATGGGGCCGTTCAGGCATTACGCGCCTGTCAATTTCTTGTAGGCGAGGTTAATCTGTTTGCTCTTTTCTTCCGCGAGTTGTCGAAATTCCGGAGAAAAGCCGGCAAAGTTATCGGGGTGATACTGCTTTATGGCGGCGAGGTAGGCTTTGCGGATCTGCTCCATTGTCGCGTTTGCGGACAGATTAAGGACTTCGATGCCATTTCCACCTTGAGTCTGCGGAGGAGGTTTTTCTGAAGAAGGTTGCTCCTTGACGTTCAACCAAAATTCTTTCGATTTCTCCTGTGCCTCGCTGGAGATTTGCACCGTATCGCTGAACGGATTATCGGGCAGGCTTTGCGGTCTGAAACAGGTGTTGGCGCTGCTTGAATAAGCCTGGGCAATTCTGGCGAATTGAACTGGCTCCGGCATCTTACATCCTGATCCAACAGGTCGTTCGATAAAAACCCAAGGGCCCTATTACAAACTTCCAGGCAACCCGGCCGTCTCTTGAGAGACCCGTTGGCTTTCCGTCCCCGGCTCACGCCGAGTTTGGCTTTTTCAGGAATTGGCAATATACTAAAAGAACGAATTTAATTTGTCAACAACATAATTCAAGCTCTTTATTTTCTGCCCCGCAAAGGATAAAGACTTTCCTTCCGCAGCAATCCTATAAATAAACAAAGTGCTGCCGATAAGGGAAAAATGAGTCTTCAAGGTCCGCCCGGATATTCCTTTACAAAACTTTACCTGCATTAACTAATATTAACTCGACCTTGATGCTGACTTCTTGTATTTACTCATCATCAAGTATCATCAAACCATGAGGAGAGATAATATGAAAAAACTTTTGACAGGATTTGCCGTAACTTTGGTGGCCGTTGTATGGATGACCGGGTCATGGTTCTTCTTCAACTCTATCGCAGTCGGGGCCCAGGGGTCGGCCACTCCTGCCGTTACTGACACCGGCAAGACCGATACAAAAGGCGAAGCAGCGGCTGAAGGGCATTGCGGGATGCATTGCAAGCATTGGAAGCATCATCACGGGCATCACGGGCATCACCATCTCTGGAAAAAGCTGCATCTGACTGATGCGCAAAAAACCCAAATCCATACCATCATTTCCGAAGAGCGCGCAAAAATGAAACCACTGGTCCAACAACTCAAGGCTGGGCGCGATCAGCTCATCGCCCTGCGAAAGAGTGGGCCGTTTGATGAAGCGAAAGTTCGGGCCATCGCCAAGGGACAGGCAGATACGCTAATCGAGCTGATTGTTGCCAGAGAGAGCATGAAATCCAAAATATTTGCGGTCCTGACTCCAGAGCAGCGCACCAAAGCTCAAGAGCTACGTGAGTCATGGAAAGCCCGGCACGGGAAAAAACACATGAAAGAGGACTAACCGGAAAAACCCTTTCCAGACTACCCTGAGTGAGAGCGTTGCGAAAAGCTTCTTTTGCCCCCTGAAGCCTCGCACGCTCTCGCTTCAGCGCAAATCCTGCATTTGCGCACTCTTATGGAGATCTTCGGCTGAATCGTTACCGAACCTCCAGACATACCTTCCAGATCTCCTCAACCGCGGCCGCTCCAGGTGATCTCTATGGGCGGCCCTCTTCCCTCTTTGCTTCAAGTTCCCCGCGCCGTCAAACCCCACGCCCCGCGAGGTGAGCCGACCCGGAAAGATACCCTTCAGAGGCTGGAGAGATTGTGCGGCAATCACTCTGCCCTTATTGCCGGAAGATCGATCGTAACGCTGAGCCCCCCACCGGGGACGTTGGCCGCCCGCACTTGACCGCCATGCAGTCTGGCTGCACGCTCTGTGATAGCCAGCCCCAGACCTGTTCCCCCCTGCTTTCTGTCTCGAGCATCCCCCACCCGGTAAAAGGGGCAAAAAAGATCGGCCAGCGACTCTTCAGGGACCCCAGGCCCCTTATCGCGCACTTCGATCACCGCGCACAAAGAGTTTCCCTCCATTCTGCAGCGCAGTGCGACCGTTACTTCGGTGTTTTGCGCCGTGTGGCGGACTGCATTCCTCAGGACGTTTTCCACAGCGCTGCGCAGCAATTCCCTGGTTCCCTGTACGAAACAATTCTCAGTCGAGACAACTCGAACCTTACAATTACGTCCTCGAGCTTCGAAGTCGGCGTCGGCCACCAATTCCTCTATTAACTCAGTCATATTGACAAGCGCTCTGTCCACTTCCTCTGCACCGCTATCGAGACGGGCCAGCATGAGCAATTTGCCTATAAGTGCATTAAGCCTCCCAGCTTCCAGTTCGATTCGTTCCAGCGCGTTGATTGCATCCTGACCGTCACGCCGGCGCGCTATTTCCAAAGCCAGGCTCAACCGTGTAAGCGGCGAACGGAACTCGTGGGAGATATCTCGCAGGAGACGTTTCTGCGAGCCAATCAAAGATTCGATACGCTCGGCCATCAGGTCGAAATCTCTGCCAAGCTCGGTAATTTCATCACGCCGCCTGCCCAAAACGGCGCCAACACGAACTTTGAGATCTCCGTCGGCCAGATGCCTTGCCGCCGCCCCAAGTTTGCCGATAGGCAGGCAAATATAGCGTGCAAGCCAGTAACATACCCCTCCGGCCGTAATAAGGATGATGACCAGGTTCATTGCCAAAAAGCTGTAATCACGCGTGAGAAAATGGCGGGCGGGGAGTCTGGCAATCAGTTTGTATTGCTTGCCGCTAGGGCCAATGAGTTGTTGAGCCGTAAGAATCGACTCACCGGATCGCTTGTAATCCAAACCGTCGTCAAGGTGACGCGAAGATAATTCTCCGACATCTTCGGGAATCGGCCATCCGGTTAGCTGCCAGTGCTGCTCGTCGAACAGAAAGAAACGGATGCGAACTGCTCTTTCCAGTTCATTGAAGTAATCGGAAAGGGCCGTTTCCCCATCACGTTCGTATATCTCAACTGCCGCCTGGCCTGCGAGTCTGAGGGAATTTCCCGCAACACTGATCCAGTGACCCGAAAACGAGCCGGATTGCATCTTCAGATGCCCTTCAGTAGGCGGGCGCACAAAAAATCTCAGCCAGGGCATGGCGAAAAATGAATGTGACTCCGTTGCCACGGCCGACAAAAAAGAGGCAAAGCTAATCAGCGCCATTGCCACCCAGAACCAGAGGAAGATTTTTACAAAAAGGCTTCGCATTGAAATTTCCCCGCGGCATCGGCCGGATCACTGCTGCAAAATCTAGTTCCTGTCCGGCTGAGCCAGGTTCACATAAATATATCCGGCCCCTCGAACTGTTTTGATCCGCTCAATTTCGCCGAATTTATGTCCGAGTTTCTTCCGAAGGCTGCTTAGATGGACATCCACACTGCGGTCGTAAGGGGTCAAAGCACGGCCGAGGACGCCCTCAGCCAGTTGGTCGCGCGTTACCACATGACCGGCCGCCCTGAGCAGCATCTCCAGAAAACCGAACTCAACGGAGGTCAACTCGATCTGCTCGCCGTTGCGGTTCACAACACGTGTCCCGGTATCCAGTTCGATATCGCCCACAGTGATTTTTTCGGGCATGGAAAGGGTGGCGTTTTTGTCGTGCCGATCTTTGGTCCGGCGGAGAATGGCTCGGGCACGCGCAATAAGCTCGCGGGGATTGAATGGCTTGGGCAGGTAGTCGTCCGCACCCATTTCAAGCCCCATGATGCGAAGGACTTCTTCATCACGAGCCGTCAACATAAGGACCGGCGTATCGGATTGAGAACGCAGATGCTGCAGGACCTCAAAACCACTCATACCGGGGAGCATTACATCGAGTACGATCAGGTCGTATTTGCCCGCTTCGGAGACGGCCAGCCGCAATCCCTGCTCGCCGTCGTAAACCGAGGTGATCTCGAATCCTTCAGGTTTGAGATAATCGGCCAACAATTCACATAACTCGGTATCGTCATCTATCACTAAAATGTGGCTCATTGCACATCCCCTGTTAAGCTCACTTGTCCCCGTATGATAGACTTATATAGCACCCTGCCGAAAAAAAATAACCACTCTGCGTCGTGCGAGCGCGTAGCGGGCAGGCCGACCGCCGCCATTCTCGACGCTCTCCATTCCTGACCTGTCTATGATCACTGTCCATGACCAGAGACGGGGCGTTCGTTCCGCTGAACATGGTTAAATCCTTTTGCAAAGAAATGTGAAGCCTTGGAGGCCGGACTCTTACGGTATTTTCTATAGATAATTTAAGAAGCCATCAAGCTTTGCCTCGAACCGGTTGAAAACGGCCTCTCTTCGATTCCGGGGTTCAAAGTCAGTGAAGGAGAGGAGGTGGTGGTCTATCTCTGGTTTAGCATCGATTGGCCACGGTTCCAAGAAGATCATTTACAAGGTTTATGGGAACTATGTTGACGGCCCGGACAAGGACGCGGGTCTGATCGAGGAGTACTTTGGCAGCGATTTAGGCAAGATATGATTAAACGACCTCATTGCTTTCACCAACAGGCTGGTGAAAGCCTGGCGAAAGTCAGAGGCCCTAAAAAGTGCAGTTGCTGAAATCATTGCCAAAAAGCTGGTGGCGTCCATTAAACTGATGATATAAGTATCTGAAATTTCAGAATTCTTATTATAGAATAAAATCAACAAACCCCCAAAAATACCCCCAAAATAAAAAGTGCCGCCTTTTTTTATATGTGATCACTACAATCCATCTTGTCCGGCTTCAGATCTCACCTGACGTTTTAGCGTTCAACACCGCTCAAAGCGAGCTCAAATATTTATATCATGTACACAGTAGTTCAACGCTTTGAGCACTCTGACACCAGCCATAAAGCGCGCTCGGCCAGAGACTTGCAAAGAATAGCGACCGTCACGTTTGAGCGCTATGTTAGGCGAATTTTCGCTTGCTTATCGATCCAGCTTATCACCCAGATACACCTAGTTTCATCGACAATTCCACATCGCTCCCAAAAGGCACGGAGAAATATCCTCCAGTTGGCGAACGGACCTTAGCGAGATAATCTGGACTCCAGTCGGCGTTGTCGGCGATGATGAGTGCACCAGCACGTAAATGCGCCTCCAGAAGCGAGAGGACGCGGGGGTAGAGCGCTTTTGCTCCGTCGAGAAGAACAAGATCGATCGTTTCTGGCAAATCACGCGCGAGCGTCTCCAGCGCGTCGCCTTCTCGTATTTCAACAAGATCGGACAGGTTTGCCTCTATTATATTTTCGCGTGCCCGAACGACCTTTGACGGCTCAAACTCTGTGCTGATGAGGTGGCCGCCACCGTTGTCCTTGAGAGCGGCGGCAAGATGTAGTGTCGAAATGCCGAAAGAAGTCCCGAATTCGATGATCGAGCGTGCTCCTGTAGAGCGCGCGAGCATGTATAGCAGGACGCCCGTATCCCTCGAGACAGCGAGATGGAAGTCCTTCATCCGGGCGTAGAGTTCCCTGTAGTCGCCATCTTCCTTCAATGCGTGGCGTTCTTCAGGGGAAAAATTCTCTAGTTGCTGTTCAAGCGTGGCTTGCGTTACGTCCGCTTCGGCGAATATTTGTGCAAGAAGCGGTGCTAAAGGTGGGGTCATTAGTGTGTTCATTTGAAACTCCTTAAAGTGAATGGCACAATAATTTGTGACGTTCTATAATACGAATAATTAGTCGCATTTTGAATTCGCATTTTGGAGTGTTGTCCATGAAAACTCAGAAACCCCCTGTTATTTCGGTAAGAAAACGCCCATTACAGGCCCGCTCAACGCAACTTGTCGCCGACATTTTAGAAGCAGCAGTTCGCGTTTTGGCTCCGGATGGCGCTCGCCACTTCACAACAGCGCGTGTGGCAGAAAAGGCTGGTGTTAGCGTTGGCTCGCTCTATCAATACTTTCCCAACAAAGAGGCGATTCTGTTCAGGCTTCAGGCCGACGAGTGGCAGGAAACTCGCGAACTGCTTGAACGCATCCTTGCCGACTCGACTCGTCCGCCATTCGAGCGACTGAGGGGGGCTGTGCAGGCGTTCTTCCTGACCGAATGGCAGGAATCTGAGTTCCTGGTGGCGCTAGACGATGCGACGCATCTCTATCGCGACACGCCTGAAGCGCATGAGAATTGGAAAGCCTTCACACGTTGCGTACTCGTTTTTATGAATGAGGCACTGCCACAGGCACCTGTCGAAGACCGCGCATTTGCGGCAGATATGGTAATGACGGTAATGTCCGCCGTGGGAGAGAGGATTCCCGAGCAAGCCAGCTCGGAATCTGAAGTGAATGCCATGGCAGTGGCAATTGGTGAAATGTTCTGCGCATACCTTGAAGGAATCAAGTACCGCAGATGATGGATACTGCATGCCGGAATCTGCGTATTTCACCCACGCTTTCCGCATCACCCAATTCACCAATTCACCTGGATTTTTATCTTTTTGCCGCTTCTGGTTGCCGTTTGGCAGCCCAAAATCACTTCGTGATAAAATAATGTCCGCATACAAATGCATAGGGGGATTCGGGAATATGTTTTTCACCGCTCATTGTTCGTTTGTTAATTGTATTTTTTCGCTGTTATTTTTCGGCGACCAAACTAAGTATGGCTATAAAATCAATCCTCTGTACTCTCTGTGTCTTTGTGGTGAGTCACACCTGCACCCTCACACCCCAAGCTCCCTCTCAAGCTTCCGCTTTTTAGGTAAGGCGGCGGGATGTTCCCTCAGCCACGAATGCAAAGCATCATTCATGCGCGTCTGCCATCCGCGTCCAGTCGCTTTGAACGCGGCCAGCACATCCTCATCGAAGCGGATAGTCGTGGCGGTCTTCGTTCTCTCCGATTTCGGCCGTCCCCGTTTAAGCGCCTCACGGAAGGCTGCCTTGCCTTCCTCTGGAGTGACTTCCTTGTTGCCAATGTACCACTTGCCGCGATCAAGGTCTTCGTCGGTCAACTCCGGAATTTCATCGTACTCATCGGGCTGGATATCATGAGCATCTGCTTTGGCAAGATCACTGCCCAACGAGCGTTGCATATCGTGCGATTTCTCTTCCATTGGCTTTCCTCATACAAAAGATGTGGCGAGCATCACCACGCTCCACGTATCCGACTACTACCAGGCGCGAAGCCAACACTCCGTAACCGACCATGCGCCTTTCGCCATAGTCTCTCCGGACATCCTCGAATTCAAACATGGGTCCGGCAAACACCGCCGCCGCGTCCTCGAAATCGAGCCTCTTTCCTCAAGGGTCTTGGCCTGCTTCGCCGGATCGTAGGTTATCTTCACGTATTTATTGTATTAACAATAATTGGCAGAGTCAAGCGTTCAGCTCGATTCCCAAGCCGAAAATGAAATAGGTCAGTGGCAGGGGTCAAGTCTCCCTTTGACCATAACTTTGAGGGCTGAGCAGGGGTCTGACCCTGAGTAGGGGTCTGACCAAGGTAATTAGGAGATCCCTCCGATACCTATCAGGGTAAGTGCGTGAAATTGCAGGACCAGCATTTCATTTTCGGGGTCATTTTCCCCATTCTAAGGCGCCAGTTGGCTGAAGAGTGGCCCGCTGGCAACTCAAAGGGGACCACCTGTTCGGACCAAGAAGTCCATTGAACGGCGCTTTAAGAGACCGGAGCTTGCGGACCTTGCATTCGTTGGCTGTCAGGGGATCTCAGATCCAGCCAGGAATTCATCCCTTGGTATGCCTGCCTGCGTAAGGGCTGTGCGCAGTGTTGCCGCTTTTATCTTCTTACGGACACTCCCGCTTCGGCTACGAAAACCTCCAGGGCGGGCGGAATACTCTCGATTACCTCGGAGCCGAAGGTCTCCACGTGGAATCCGATCGCCGATTTCACATCAGAAAGGGCCTCCTCGTAAGTATCGCCCTGACCCACGACAACCCCTTTCAGTCCCAATGGATACGCCACGTACCCGTCACTATGTTTCTCCACGATTATCTTGAATTGCTTCAGCATAGTCAGCCCCTGTACCGTTAGTAGGACCGTTCATAGCACGAACATATGCAGTCGTGGAAGATACACGGCCGAAAATCCGCCATGCAAGTAATAGTTTCAGATACTGGTGGTGTTGGTGGAAGCGGCGGGAGTTGAAGCCGAGACCCGGCGCAATCGATTGATCCATCAAACAAAGTAAAATCCGACACTTACAACTAAATAGTCTCTCTTTCCGGTTGTTTTGAGTCTGTTAAAATTCGTCATATTTCGCCAGGATTCACCTCGTTTGGGGAAAGTTTGGGGGAAGTGGTATTTAGAGCCAATTTGGTTTCACTCTTTGAACGATTGCTGCTAAAATATAAGCACTAAGCGCAGGCGTATACTCAATCTAAGAGGAGGGGAAAGATGAAGTCGCCTAAGTTGATGAGTCTAGTAATATTTTTGGCTATTGGCGTACTTGCTCTACCTCAGCTTTCAACCGCTGATTCTGAGCTTTATAGAGAAAATAAGAGCAAATCAACAAGAGAGACTACAATTAATGCCTATGCAAGACTTATTGCCAAAAATAATGGAAGTGCAGTGGCAACGCTATCAGCTTTCGTGAAAAAAAGTGGACTATCTGGAGTAGGTAAGGGTAGAGCGATGCTTATTTTATATGATATGGACGGGAAAGTTTTAATGAACTTGAGCGCAGGTGATACAGTTGCTGCAGATCCTAATCATGGCTACTCGGAAAAGAAAGACTCTCAATCAAGTACGCTATTGATGCCTATATCAGACAAAGTTGCAGCATGTTCCTTGGTAGTAAGTGTAGAGGATAGAAATATCATAACAGACATTGAAGAAACAACAAGAGATACTTTGAACCGTTGGGTGCAAGATGCACTGAAACAGGCTAATCTTTATGCTATTGTTGGTATACCGGTTGGTGGGAGTATTCCTTTACCAGGCGTGGATGGTGTACTGAAACGTATAAAGTAATTGTAATGGTTCTAATGAAAAATGTCTGTGCTTCATCCTTGGTTTCATGAACTGACGCACCTGTCGGACACCGGGTAGTTTTTGAAATCTGAGTTTAACTTCGGACTCCCTTCGATTCGGTCATTCGGGGTCGGACAACGCTAAAGCGAACGGGTCGTTCGGGGTCGGGTCGTTCGGGCGGGTCGTTCGGGGTCGGACCACGCTAAAGCGGGACTGACCAAGGAAAGAGTGGTCCTGATTGGCTATTTAAGAGCCTTGGAATGTGCTTTTCGACCCAGGAATGCCCACTTTAACGGCGACAGTACCCGATTTAAAGGCATGCGGAATGGTTCGAAGAAAATTGTCCATGAAGTCTAAAGCAATTACGTGGAAGCACTTGAAAAGGAAGCAGGCAAGATTTTGGGGTATTTTGACAATGACTTCAATCGCTTCCCAAAATAGCCTCCACTTTCGCTATCATGACCGTTGAAAGTCACAGCGAAACCAATGAAGGCCCGGTATTTCCAAGTACTTGATCTATAAGCCACAAGATTGGTGGAGGCGGCGGGAGTTGAACCCGCGTCCGAAAGCATTCCGCCTAAGCTTCTACATGCTTATTCCGCACTTTTGATCTCGCCCCGGGGAACTCCTGCGGACGGGATTTCACCAGAGCCAGCCCACCAGATGTCACCACCGCCACTGCGAGCATCATGTCGGCAGCCATCCCACTTAGTCGACGCCCCCTGGGTCCCCGCGGGATCAGGACCTGGAGACGGCAGCCGCGATTAAGCGGCTACAGCGTACGCGTAATCGTCTGCGTTTGTTTTATTCCCAACTGTTTAACGAGCAGCCAGGGACCTCGGCATGCAACTTAAGCTTCTTTACCTCCGTCGAACCCGTTTCGCCCCCTTCTATGTTGAGGTTTAAATGACCGACAAGCGTAATCTTGAGACGATCAAGCTTTATAATTGTATATCTTTCCAGATTAATGTCAAGTGTGACACTGGAACAGGTCTCCCACCCCCATTTCTTCGGCCAGTTTTTTCAGAAAATCGGGGGAGATTTCCGCCTTGATTTGGTCCATATCCTTTTCGAGCACCTGGCAGAAAGCGTAGGCAAAGCCTTCGTAGAGCGAGACGAGCGACCGCAGGCCGCCGTCAGGCCGGTTCTCCATGAGGGCCTCGTCAAGTGTCATGGTTATGAACTGATCGCTCCCGAGGCCGAGCGACGATTTGGCCAGATAATCCGGATACCGGCCGGGTTCGACGGAATCATTGCTGCACAGCCAGCTCAACTGGAGGAATACACAATAGCAAAACCTGGCCCGCTCCTCTATTTCGGATGCTTCGAGCATACGTTACGGCCTTTCCGGCGGAGGTCAAAATCGGTTATCAGGGTTCGCAAAAAGACATTTCACACCCGAGCAGGCATGTCTACCCTTTGCTTTCCCGAAGCAGAAAATCACGAAAACAGGTTCGCAGGTTGCTATAGACCCCTTTTCGGCTGTTTATCACATAAATGGAATGGCGCACGTGGAAAATTTCGTTCACCAGCCTCAGGACCGCCCAATCCGGACCTGTCTTTCCTTCGCGCTCAAGCCCTTCGGCAAGGAGCGGGACGAGCTTGTCCCGCATGCGCAGTTCGGTATCCACGAACAGAACGGCTATAGAGGGGTCCAGGTCGCGAAGCCTTCCCAGAAATGCCTCGACTGCCTGGTGTTCCACTCCCCGGGGCGGTGAGGACTTGACCTCGACGTAGACGAGATGTCCGGCCACCATGGAAATGACATCGTAGTCGCCGCCGAACTTCGTATTTTGAAGCTTCACATTGAACAGGGCGGGAGAGAGGAACTCGCGCCTGAGAATCTCGTACACATACCATTCGAGTGTCTGCCCGAAACTCGGGACCTTCCTGACGAGGCAGTACCCTTTGTTCGTAAGACAGACGATCCCCATTTCCGCAAGAATTCCCAGATAGGACTTAACCGTCCTCAGCGAGCAGTAACGGGTAAGCGCCCCGAGTTCGTCTCCTTCGGGAATTTGGATAAGGTCCCTCATGAAAAGCCTGAACGAGTAACGCCTCATCATACGATAGAAGTATGCGAGCGACGAGGAGGCGATATTGGGTGGGAAGAGAAGTTGTGCCTGGCCCCCGTGGCTTATGACCGGAAATCCATGCTGCCAGAGGAGTTCTTCGACCGGGTGTTTTGTGTGCGAGGAAAGATATTCGATATTGCGCTCCAGGATATCGATTCTTTCCCCCAGTTTGGCGATTTGTCTTTCGAGAGGCTCCAGCCGATCCATTTCCGCCGCTTCCGCAGTTTCCCCCTGCCTTTCCCAAAATTTCCGTGAAGTCAATGGCCTCACCACCAAGGATAGGCGGGCACAAGGGAGTTACAATCCTAATATCATAAAGATATTAAGCTATTTCGGCTGGTCCAGCCGGACCCTTATTTCATAGATGCTGGCCGACAGCGAGCTTTCCATCACGTAGTCAAGTTTTCGGAAAACTCCAAACACCCCTTCGTTTCCAGTGTATGAAACGATTGTTTTCACGCCTCTTTGTTTGCCCTTTTCGGCGATATGGCGAATCATCGATGTTGCAATGCCGCTGCGCGTATAGTCCGGGTGCACCGCAAAATCGACTTCAGCCGCCATGGTTTCATCATCCAGATGATAATGGGCTAATGCAATGATTCTTTCAGAACCCATTTCGCCCGCGAACCCCAGGATACACATCTCCATGTGATAATCGATACTTACCATCGCTTCGACATCATAGTAGGGGAACACCTTCATCAGTGAAAGAAACCGGAAGTAAGCTTCATCCCTGGGCAGCGAATAGAAGAATTCCTTGACGGCCCGTCCATCGGTAGATCTGGCAGGCCGGAAGAATACGCGGCCCGGTCCGATGAACGTTTGAGAATATTCCCAATCGTGCGGATAGATTGCCCGGCTTGTCGCCGAGCGTCTGGCATCTTTTTCCAGGTAATTAATCTGGTGGGCTGCTTCCATGAGTTGGTCCCTGAAGTCGGGATGCGCTATCGAAATAAGCGCAAGCGCCCGTTCCCGAAGGCTCTTGCCCTGCAAACAGGCAACTCCGTACTCTGTAACGACGTATTCTACACCGCCGCGCGTGGTGACAACTCCAGCGCCTTCGCTGAGGGCCGGAACGATTCTGGATTTCGACGCGTCCATGGTGCTCGAGGGAAGCACCATTATTGTCTTACCTCCCCGTGAACCCTTGGCGCCCCGCAAAAAGTCAATCGACCCGCCCACGCCGCTGTATATTTCATACCCAAGCGAGTCCGCGCATACCTGTCCGGAGAGGTCTACCTCCAGACCCGAGTTGATGGTCACCATTCTGTCATTTTCGGAGATCACCAGGTAATTATTAGTATAATCAATTGGGTAGAGGGCTACCATCGGGTTATTATGGACGAAATCGTAGAGTTCGCGCGATCCCAGGCAAAAGCTGGCTATTATTTTCCCTGGGTGCAGAGACTTTCGCGCGTTGGTGATGACGCCCTTGTTCACAAGGTGCAGGTAGGCGTCGGTAAGCATGTCGGCATGAACCCCAAGGTCCTTTTTGCCTTCCAGGGCATACAGGGAGGCAGTGGAAATGCTTCCCACCCCCGCGCGGATGGTCGAGCCGTCTTCGACGAGCCCCGCCACGTGCTTACCTATATCTACGGCAATCTGATTCATGACGGGAACCCCGAATTCGAGCAACGGCTCCTCATGCTCGACGAAGGTGTCAATATGGCTCACGTGAATGAAGGAGTCTCCCAGCGTGCGGGGCATCCGGGGATTTACCTGAGCAATTACGTGCCTGGCGCTCTCGGCCGCTGACTTGACAATATCCACCGCTATCCCGCAGGAGCAAAAACCGTGGTCGTCGGGAGGAGATACCTGGATCAAGGCGACATCGATGGTCATAGCGCCTGAGCGAAACAGCCCCGGGATATCTGACAGATTTATCGGCGTGTAGTCTGCGCGTCCTTCGGCCACGGCCTCGCGGGTTGCCGAGGCGACAAAGAATGACTTAAGACGGCACTGGTCATAACCTCCTTCAGTGAACCGGGGCTTTCCGATGCTCAGGATATCGAGAATTTCAAGGTCCGCGAGACTGGGAAGCCTTTCCTCGAGGCCTTGAGCGAGGTGTTGCGGCTCGCTGCATCCCGACCCCATGAAGACCCGGTACCCGCTTCGAATGACCTCGAGCGCCTGCCGGGCGCTCTTCTTTCGTCCCTCATAGAGGGGGCGCCATTCGCGAACGACCGATGAACAATCGTGCCGTAAAGTCGCAAGTCGATCTTGTGCCATTGCAATTCCTTTTTCGCTGCTGCGCCCGATGGCGCCAGCCCGGTTATTACACCTTCCGGACACTCGCTTTGCGGTTCAGGTAAAAGATCAAAACGACGCCGGCTGCGATCATTCCAATGCACAGGATCTGCCCCATGGTAAAATAAGTGAGCAGAAAACCTATTTGAGGATCGGGCTCCTTGAAAAATTCAATTATAAACCGGAGGATACCGTAAAAAATGAGAAACAATCCGACCATTGTGCCGTCTTTAAATGGTTTTTTTCGCAAACGCCACATTATGATGAAAAGCAGCAGGCCTTCTGCCAATGCTTCGTAGAGCTGTGTCGGATGGCGCGGAATCGCGCCTCCGCCGGGGTAGATCATCGCCCAGGGAAGATCACTTGGGCGGCCAAGCAGTTCGCCGTTTATGAAATTGCCTAACCGGCCAAGCCCCAGCCCAATCGGGCAGGTCACAATCGCTGAGTCGGCCACGGCGGCGAAAGGCATTTTTCTTCGCCTGGAAAAAAGCCACACCGTGATAACGCACCCTATAAGACCCCCGTGAAATGACATCCCTCCGTGCCAAGTGGCTATTATTTCCAGCGGATTTTTGATATATGCCGTAAGATCCATATATTCGTAGAAAAGGATGTAGCCGAGCCGGCCTCCGACGATCACTCCTACTGCCAGATAGAAAACGAGGTCCTGGGCCGCCGTGCCGATCAGGCCGATCTGCTTCGACCGTTCCTGTTTCTGAAGTAGAAAATAGGAGCCTATAAAGCCCAGGACGTACATAACCCCGTACCACCTCACATGGATTGGGCCGATGGAGAACAGGACAGGGTCTATTTTGGGATAAGGAATCATTTTGTTTCCTCCTTTGGGGAAAGGCTATCATACACGGCTGCCGTGGTCAATTGCGGCTGGGCGGCTGGGCGCTCATGCGGCGGGGAAGTATGGACAGTCGGCCGACCGGCTTAAAACCACTATGATAAATTCTGAGGAGTAAGCCTATGCACGACAGGCATCAGGAACATGGACATGACAAGGTGCATGCACACGAACATGGGCCCAAGAAAAACACAGAGGCCGTTTCAGAAATCGTCAAACTCCGAAAGATAGTGGAACACTGGATAAGTCACAATGAGGAGCACGCGCGTACATACAGGCTTTGGGCAAGCCGGGCCAGGGAGGCTGGGTGCGAAAAGCCGGGTGAGATCCTGGAACAAATCGCCTCCGAGATCGTCGAACAGAACGAAAGATTCATGAAAATCATTCACATTATTGACTCTGGGGCCGGGCCGATTGACAGCCGGCCAAAGCTGTGAGATGTTTGTGAACAGATTTGAAAAATTAGATCCGTTGGACAAAAGCTTTATTGTAAAACAAGTAGCTGCAATGGTGGTGCAGCTCATCGATGAATGGCGCATGAAAGGCACACAATGTTACCTGTAATTTCAATCGTAGGCGCTTCGGAGTCGGGTAAGACCACATTTCTTGAGAAGCTGATCCCTGAGCTGGCCGCAAGAGGGTACCGGGTTGGGGCTGTCAAGCACGACGCACACGGGTTCGAGATGGATCGTGAGGGCAAGGATACCTGGAGGTTAAGACGTGCAGGCGCCCAAGTCATAGCTATCTCATCGCCGGACCAATTTGCTTCGATCCGTCGTACGGATAGGGAGATGAGCCTGGAAGAAATTGCGGGGCGTTTCTTCTGGACCGAGGATATCCTCATTACCGAGGGGTTCAAGAGAGAGCATTATCCGAAAATAGAGGTATTCCGTTCCGCCTTGGAGCCAAAACCAATTTGCGGCCCAGGTGATAACCTCATCGCCATTGTCTCCGACGATACGGTGGATATGCAGGTCCCTGGATTTTCATCTACCGATTGGCGCGCGGTCGCCGAATTCATTGAAAATCGTTATCTTCGGGGTAAAAAGAAGCGGAAAATACTCGTTCAGCTCGATGGTAAACAACTGCCGATGAAGGATTTTGTCGGAGATTTTGTACTCGGCGGCATAGAAGGGATGCTATCGAGCCTTCGGGGCTGGGATAAGCCTCGAACGGTTTCGATCCACATCCGGCTGGGGGAGGACGATTGATAGCGGGAGCGGTCCTGGCCGGTGGCAGGAGCCTTCGGTTCGGTAAGAACAAAGCGTTTCAACAGTTAAGGGGCAAACGGTTAGTTGATCTGGCCATTGAATCGTTGCGCCCGTTTTGCAATCCGGTCATGGCGGTTGTAAGTGCGATCGAACCCTACATGGATACGGGAGTGATGCTGGCGCAGGACATAATCCTACACCAGGGGCCGCTCGGAGGGATTTATACCGCTCTGCTCTTCAGCCCCGTCGAATGGGTCTTTGTAAAGGCGACCGATATGCCTTTTCTCGTTCCTGAACTGGCCTGTCTGATTATTGACGCCAAAGAAGGGTTCGACGCAGTTGTTCCCAAAGTGAACGAGTATTATGAACCCCTGCTCGCGATGTATAATCGCAGATGCCTCCCTGCAATCGCACGCCAGCTCGGGGAGCCTGACAAGCGTCAGGTAACCGGCTTTTATCGAAAAATCAGGATTCGGGCCGTTACCGAGAGGGAATGGCGCAAAGTGGACCCGGAGGCGCTCAGTTTCAAAAACGTAAATATCCCTTCGGACCTGGCTGAAATCGATGGACTTGAAAGAAGCTAAAACAATCGCGCTGAATCTGGCGAAAAGGCTTGACTGGGAACTGGTCGAACTTGATTCGGCCCTGGGCCGGGTGGTTGCCGAGTCAATATCGGCGGACCGGGACATTCCGGGCAATCCCCGCTCAAAATGGGACGGCTTCGCCCTGATGAGCGGGGACAGCGAATCCGCAGCTCCTGATAAACCTGTAATCCTTGAGATCGCTCAAGGGGAAACAGTGGCAGGGAAAAAGGCGCAGAAAGCGAGCAGCGGCAGGTGCTTTCGAATAATGACCGGAGGTGTGCTTCCGGCTGGTACGGATGTGGTTATTCCTTATGAAGAAGCCACGCCCAGTGATAAGGGCCTCGTATTGACCGGACCGTTCCGGCCCGGATCGGGGGTGATCGCACCCGGAAGCGAGGCACGGCAGGGCGAGCTTCTGCTGGAGGAAGGCGATGTGCTCACCCCTACCCGGATCGCGCTTGCAGCGGCAACCGGCAGGCAGGCAGTTCGCCTGACCCGCCGTCCCCGCGTGGCGATCCTCGCCACAGGTGACGAACTCATGGAGTCGGGCCGCAGCGACGAAACCGCCTCCATCTTTTGCAACAACACCCATCTTTTTGCCAATCTTGTCCGTGTGGCAGGAGGAGAACCGGTCGAACTCGGAGTGGCCCCCGACGATCCGGGAATAATATACTCCCGCCTTGAAGAAGCCGAGGCGGAGCTTGTGATTACAACCGGAGGCATGGGTAAAGGGAGCAGAGATTACATATCGGAGGTCTGGAAAAGGCTGGGCTTAAGGACGCATTTCGACCGGCTCAACCTTGTTCCAGGAAAGGCAAGCGCCCTGGCAACAGGCAATGGACGCATTTTTCTCGGTTTTCCAGGAAATCCACGGGCAGGCAGGATAGTCTATGAAGAGATTGCGGCGCCGGTGATCCGGCGTTTTCTGGGCCTGAGAGCACGCCGGGATTTCACTCTCGATGCCCGCGCCCTGGCCCCGATGAGAAAAAAAGAAGGCTCTTATCAGGCAGTTGAGGGCGTTGTGGAAATGAGAGGCTGGTTTTGCTCATTCGCCCCGAACCAGTCCGCCGCCGAGCACCGAAACAAGATTTCTTTTTTGAGGAGCGCCCTGGCATATGCGCTCCTGGCGCCCCAGGATACTTACGTGGCTAAAGGGAAGAGGGTCCAGGTAAAGGTCCCCGACTTTGCCCTGGTGAACTGGGCGATCTTAGATTCGCGGGGTCCTTAAGGTGAGCATTGTGCAAACCTGCATCTTGATGCTAATTACTCTACGCCCTGCGAGGTTAATCGCTTTGTTTAGGTTTGATCTAAAAGCCGAAATTTGATATCCAGTGATCGCCTTGCTTTCCATTATCGGTTCGGGCGGGCAACTTTCCCGTCCGTAAATTCACCTGGTCAGTAGATAGCAACCCACGGTATCCTCACACTCCGCGAGGAATCTTGAACCATCCGGTGTTTCCAGATGAAAGCCGGTCAAAGGGTCTTATGCTCAAGGGAACGTCAATCGAAACCGGTTATTACAAAATTCTTGAAACGCGTATAGTTCCCAAGCTCATAGACTGGAAACTCACGCCGAATCACATCACTTACGGAGGGCTTTTGATCAGCATGCTGGCTGGGCTTTCCTTCATTTATGTTCCGCTTCTGGGAGGTGTGTTCACTCTTCTGACAGGTCTTCTGGATACTCTGGATGGTTCGCTGGCAAGGGCTACGGGTCAAAACAAAAAATTCGGGGCCTTCCTGGATTCGGTCCTGGACCGGTACACGGAACTCATGATCTACCTGGGCATCTGGTTCTATTTCTATCGCAAAAGCGCCGACACACCCTACTCCCTGCTCATCTTGCTCATCCTTTTCGGCTCACTCATGGTGAGTTACACGAGGGCTCGAGCCGAAGGACTGGGTGAAAGATGCCTGGTGGGGGTCTTTCAGAGAGGAGAGAGGATCATACTGCTGGGAGTTGCGGGGATCCTCAACCCGTTCATAAACCTGTTCGGCGCTCGTTTTGCAATCCCATGGACAATGGATTTGGCTCTAAAAGGCGTGCTCGTGGTTCTTGCATTCGGCACCAACCTGACTGCCATGTGGCGTTTCCTGCATGTCTTGAATAAGCTGAGAAAAAAAATCTAGTGCTCATTCGCGGGGCTTTGGGAAAAAGGAAATCTGCGCTCAACTCAGACAGGACTCGGGGCCTTCTTTAGAACCACCATATCGTCTTCCCTGTAAATTTCAAAAGAATCCCCTACTTCGAACCCCAGCATCTCGATCAAAAGGGCCCTGTTAAGGGTTATGCTGCCGCTGTGGCCGATCGTCCGGAAATTGCCGGTTTTGATCACCACGATGGGATTGGACACCGGAAGCCTTTGCCGTTCCCGCTTGCGAAATAGAGTTCTTTCATGATTCTCCGGGCCCTGGATGGCAGGAGCGACGGATTTGTTGAATGCGACCTGAGGGATTTCTCCCAATTCCATGAGCCCTTTGAGATAGAGGTCCTGAACCTCGCTTTTGAATTTTAATCCGAACACTTTCTGGACTGATTCCAGGGACCTGCCGTTTCGGATTTCGTTTACCACAACTTTTGGATCGATGTTCTTGTATTCGATCTGCATACCTTTCCTTTTCCGCACACAACTAAAAAGTTAGAAAATTCCCTTGCGCCGGCGGACGAAATTAACTTTCTTTTGCCCGGCAATTGAGGACACTGACAAACGGATTTTGAAATCTGCTAAACCAGGATTGAATGCCAATCCGTTTTCCGAATGGAAAATCACCGTCTGGAGGTTGTTAAATAAGGCTAAATAGCCACATGCTGTTTGTCAAGCAGGGCGATCCACCATGATTTTGGTTCGGTTTTCCTGAAAAAGAGACACCCCTCCCAGGAGAGAAATCCATTATATCAGGGAAAGACCTTATGCGAATACCATTTTCCAGCCCACATTAAAAATTTTCCTTTTGCTCACCGAGCCTTGTCCCATCTATATTGAATAGCGACCCTTGCATTTTTCCGCCGGATCGTGCAGGTGCAGGCAAATAAAATCCGATGTTATCTCCATGGGGGAAATCAACCCATTCAGTTCGTAGATGCAAAAAACGGTCCTGAATGCAGAGACAAGAGAATAAATTTCATCGTGAAACCAACCAGGCCTCCCGCGAACGTCCAACGCGCCAGATAGATGTGTCGCGCGGTCGGCCTGCCCGCTACGCGCTCGCACAACGAAGAGTTGTTATTTTTTTTCGGTAAGGTACTATATAAGTCTATCATACGAGGCCTCCCGCGAACGTCCAACGCGCCAGATAGATGTGTCGCGCGGTCGGCCTGCCCGCTACGCGCTCGCGCAACGAAGAGTTGTTATTTTTTTCGGTAAGGTACTATATAAGTCTATCATACGAGGATTGCGGAATTCGAAAGAGTATCTCTCGTTTGTGGGGAGCAGCCGCAAAAATATCCTCAGCCTCTCCGGATCTATCTTCAGCTCCGGCAGAAGCTGAAACAGCACGGGGCCGATTTTTTCGCCCAACCCTCACGCATGCTCGAAAAACCTCTCCACGGTTTCCACAGAATCCTTCAGTTTTTTGACATATGTAATGAAACGGCTGGCTTTTACAGCAAAAACGAAATCATCGGGGGACGAAGCCCGCCAGTCTTCAAACATCTTTTCCAGGGGTAGATGATAAAAAGAACTGTTGACTTCAACGGTACTCAGTTCTGGAAAAAATACTCAATACCCAGGCTGGGGAAATTTAAAGAATCGGACCCTCAGAAAATCATCAGACGCAAAAGGTTGCATTACACCTCGTATGACAGACGTATATACAACCCTTCACGACGTGCTTAACACTTTGCGATGTACTTCGCGGAGCGCGGAAGGGCACCCGCTCAATGTGTCTATCATCCGCTTTGGGCGTTAGCGGGGTGCCTTCTAGCAGGTTTTCTGTCACGACGGCTGAATCAAATCCCATGCAGGCATCAATGAGAGGCGGGGAAGGCATGAGGGCCTGCCCCACGACTCAAATCCACAACGGGGCGGATACTTATCGCGACCGCCGGGGGATCTAGGCGGTTTTTCGCGCTCTTGGCCTTCTCTTAACAGTAGGTCTGCCTTCTTTTTGTTCGGCTGCGGAACCGCTTGCAGGCGTTGCTTCGATCTTTTTGCGCCTTCGCTCCTCCAGAAATTTGACAAGGTTCTCAGGAAGCCCTCTTTTCTTAGCGGCTTTGCTGCGTGCCTTGGTCAAAGACTTTGCCGAAAGGGGCTGTTTAAGGGAAAATCCCCATTTTTGCTTGTACTCTCGAGGTGTGACGTCATGCGAACTGAGGTGTTTTGTCGTGAGTTGCCTCATCTCAGTTCCGCACTCCAGGCAAACAATCTTGTCGTCCTGGATGGATTCACGCGGCTCTCTTTTCGCAACCTGTGCCTCCTCGGTCCTCGCCTCCTCAGCAGCCCCCGTGTCCAGGAAGACTCCTTTTTCTTCGGCCTTTTGCATCCTTTGCAGAGTAGAGAAGGTCTTGATCAGAGATTGCTCGATCTGCTCAGCAGACATCAGCCCGACCGAGGCCTGCGCCTGAACAATCTCAGCTGCAATATCCAGCAGTTTCTTCATTTTTCCCTCCCGACCAAATATTCAAATCATAGATCTTAAGTTTAAGGTATAAGATCATTTCACAAGGTAATGTAACCTAATAAGCAAAATAAAACATCAAGTCAACAATAATCGATTGGGAAAATATCGAAATAATTATCCGGAGAGAAAGACACGTATAGATTCCCCCAAGTAGCAATCAAGGGCGGTAACCTGTTGCCTTTTCAGTTAGATGCGTCCAGCCCGCTTTATGACATTATTATCCAAAACCCTTTATTAAGTATGACTCCCGGACAAAAACATCCCCTTTGCGCTGCCCCTCCTAGCAGTCCGGAGCTACAGGGCCAACAGATTGACCAGGAACTCCTTTTCCATCTGGTTAGCAAAAACTCCAGAGGCAGGCTGTGGCAGGACAAATAATGAGTCGGGAGAGCGACTCCGGCCACAGATCAACCGGCTGACTATCCCTGCAGTACATGAATCCGGAAAAGAATTTTATTGATTGATTAATTTTGAATTTCAAAGCATAGGGAACAGAGAGCAAGCGGTTCACACATCACTTTTCACTTTCTGAAGTTTCGTAACCTTGGTGTCCCCGCGCCACGCGAGGAAAAAGCGCTTAACATGGTGTAATCACCATAATCATACAAAGTTGCGTTCATGGAGGCAGCATGTCCTGTCCATTCGTGCTGAGGTATCGAAGCATGGACGGACCAGAGCATCCGCCCTTCGGTACCTCAGGGCGAACGGTCTTGAACGCAACTTGCATCAGACCTATCAGGGCAACCTGGTAAAAGTCAACGGCTATGCGCCACGGGCGGGCATGGAGGATTCGCGAGCTAATCCTGCGGTGCCCTACCCTTAATCTTTCGATATTTCAGTATGTTGACTTACAAATTCCGGAAGGATTGGTTAACATTGATAAAGAAGATTCCAAGAAGGCATCCCGCGAAGGCCCAAAGCGGATGATAGACACATCGAGCGGATGCCTTCCGCGCTGCGCGAAGTACTTCGTAAAGTGTTAAGTACATCAGGATGAAATTTTGGAATTTTTCCCCGATTACCCTGGTATTTGTTATCATGCTGATCTAAAACCTCGTATGATAGACTTATATAGTACCTACCGGAAAAAAATAACCACTCTGCGTCGTGCGAGCGCGTAGCGGGCAGACCGACCGAGCGACACGTCTATCTGGCGCGTTGGGCGTTCGCGGGAGGCCTGGCGCAATCCGGGGTTTAGGATTTAGACTTTTGTGGTGAATGGTTGAATCCGAAAGTGACGTCCTGAATCATGTCACGTGACGAGAGCTCCAATGATATACATCCCTCGCCCCAAGAGAAGGAGAAGGTATCCTAAAATCATCTTGCTGCTGGTTCTGGCGGCGGTCTCCGTGGGTGGGTTCGTGAGCTTTGGTCCGCCCGGGCTCTACGCAAGATCGGGGACTCCGGAGTTTTGCGCGGGCTGCCATGTCATGGAATCGGAGTATGAAAACTGGTTTCACAATGCAGGGCATCGTCGGCAGAAGTGCATCGATTGCCACCTGCCCAACGACAACGAGGCTCGCCACTTGGCCAGCAAGGGGCTGGAAGGCATGTGGGATTCGTATGTATTTTACTCTGGAAGAGTCCCGGAAACCATTCGGCTCTCCGGGAAGGGGAAAAAACTCCTCAGAGAGAACTGCGTCCGCTGCCACGGGGAGTTGGTATCGAGAATCAATGAGGACCGCGACTGCTGGGTTTGTCATCGCGGTTTGTCTCACAGGTCAACCGGAACGCTGTAAGCCATGCAATGTTCGAGCGCTTTGGACAGAACGGACAATACGCCCTTGTCCGCCATTTCCGTCTTTTTGCCGGTCGCTCAGGAGACGATTTATGATGGTTGACCTGGATGATGAAAACTGCATCGGGTGCGGCGCATGCGCTGAGCTATGCCCCGAAGTCTTCGAAATGGACGACAGGACCGGCAATGCCCGCATAATAATATTCGAAGTCACAGATAGAAGCTGCATAGAGGAAGCCATAGCGACCTGCCCGGTAGAGTGCATATACTGGAGGGACTAGATCTCTATCTTTGGCCGCTCCCCCGTTTGCTTTAGCCATCGCTGCGGACAGTCCGTGCGCCGTCTGAACAACTCATTCCGACTTGCTGTCACTCCGGTAGATCTTTAGACGACTCTTCCAGTTCGCCTCAGGCAGGCAATGAGTCTTCAGACGAAAAGGTTACGACTTGAACGCAATTCGGCATCCGAAAGGTTGCGCTGCCGGGATTCAGTTCCAGGAGTTCCAGCCTTCTCTGCACGCAGGTTTTCACTTTTAAAAATAATTGACCTTAACACAACTGTAATATTCGCGTAACAATAGGTGCATTAAATGGTTGTAGTATAGTTCAAAACTGTGCGCATGGAGCTCGGGCCTCGCAAGGCTATCCCACCTGCGGCGCCGTGGCGGGAAGGAGGATGCTGACAGTGAAAATTCTTTATCTTTGCAGTGGCAATTCTTGCCGAAGCCAGATGGCAGAGGCATGGACAAGGCACTTGAAAGGGGACCGGATCGAGGTCTTTTCCGCCGGAGTCAATCCCCATGAAATCGATGCCAATTTAATCTGATGTGATGGAACGTTTGTATAGTTGGAGAAGATGTTATATTCTGCCTATCAGGACAGCTCCAGCGGGGGAGAGATGAACCAGTCGACAATTTTGGTTGTGGAAGACGATCATGATATAGCGCAGCTTCTGGCCATCACAATAAAAAAGGCCGGATTCGAGGTTGCGGTATCGGGAAACGGGTATGAAGCGCTCAACCTGATTCGCAGGCATCCGCCAGACCTTCTTATTCTAGACCTGATGATTCCGGGAATCGACGGTTTCGAGGTCTGCAAGGAAATGAAGCGCGAACCCAAGACGGCCGCCGTGCCGATCCTGATCTTGACCGCCCGTGGGGAGGAAATCGATCGCATTATCGGCCTTGAGTTGGGGGCCGATGACTACGTGGTCAAACCCTTCAGCCCGAGGGAACTCCTTCTGCGGGTGCGAGCGATTCTACGCCGCGCCGGAAATGAATATCACCCCAAGGCGGTCTTCAAGAAATCGGGGCTGGAAATAGACTTCGAAGGCCATCGGGTCAGCATGGAGGGGCAGGAGATCGTCCTTACGGCCACGGAGTTCAAATTGCTCGCGGAACTGACAAACAGTCAGGGAAAGGTCCTCAACCGGGAACAACTGCTTGACAGAGTGTGGGGATATCATTTCGAGGGATATGCCCGCACCGTGGACACCCACATTCGCCGGCTCAGACAAAAGCTGCTCTCATGCGCGGACTGGATCGAGACAGTGCGGGGCGTCGGATATCGGTTTCGAGGTTGATATGCATCTGAAATTCAGACTTAGAGTCCGCCTGCTGCTACTGTTATGGGGGATTTTTTTTCTGGCCCTTTTCCTGCCCTCACTCTATTACAACAAATATCTGAAAGATGAAATCCTGTCGGAAACCGTGGCAAGGGCTACAAGAGAACTCGCCCTAATAAAAGATCTGATGGCGCGGGAAGAGTTTCAGGGGCCCGAGCAGTTGTACGCCTGGCTGCGCAGGGTTTCCGGTCCCTTAAAGGTGCGCATAACCTTCGTGGCCGAAGGGGGCCGGGTTATTGCGGATACGGACGTACCTTTCGACCAGACCCTGAGCCTGGAAAACCACGCGAGACGCCCGGAAATCGTTGAAGCATACAGCCAGCCCACGGGGTCAAGCTTAAGGCACAGCAGTGAACTGAACACCGACCTGCTCTACGTTGCGCAAAGAATCGAGGGCCGGCGAACAATTCCCGGCGGCGTTCTGCGAGTGGCCATTCCTCTATCCGGCATATTTTATTCGCTGGGCAACGTTGCTATGGTCCAACACCTGACAATCCTCACCGGCTTCATAGTTTTTGCGTTAATAAGCCTTGGCCTTATGGTGAGCGCAAGCCGTTCGGTCAGCCTCCTTTCCAGCGCAGCCGATTCAATTGGGCATGGGGACGTGAAGGTCCTGCCGCAGTTTCACCACGGCCATTATTTTTATCCCCTCGCAAAATCGATCAAAGAAAACGCCGAGCGCGTCGAATCCTACATTCAAACGATCACGGAACAAAAATTTCAGTTAGAGAGCATTTTGGACGGTATCGAGGAAGGTATCCTGC